>JBBQST010000049.1:0-14495 GCA_038213625.1 Thermoflexales bacterium | reverse complement strand
AACCCACCCCCAGCCCCTCCCAAAGGGAGGGGAGAGCGGAATCCCCCTCCCTTTGGGAGGGGTTAGGGGTGGGTCATCCATCGTATGCCAACTCGCAATTTGCTCTAATCGGCCTAAATGTTCAATTTTTAGAGTTGAAATCAGGGCATTTGCCTTAACCCGAATAACGTCTATCGGAAGCCGGTGATGCAAAAGCGATGGCGTAGAAATAACCCTAATCGCAGGTGTGCACCTTGATTAAATTCGTCTTACCATGGCCACTGCCCATCGGCACGCCGGCGGTGATGACAATGTGATCGGCCCGGGTGGCAAAACCCAAATCTTCCGCAGCCTTGACGGCGGCCTCAAACATTTCCTCCGACGTCATCACCAGCGGCGACAACACGCTGCGCACCCCCCACATAAACGCCGAATATTGATACGCGCGCCGGTTCGGCGTCAACCCAATAATGGGCATGTCGGGCCGGTGGCGCGACATCATGCGGGTGGTGTAGCCGGTCGCCGTCGTGCATACAATCACGGCCGCCGCAATGTCATGGGCGATCCGCACCGCCGCCTCGGTCAGGGCCTGGGTCGTGTAATCCGGCGCGGGCATGGTGGTCATTTGCAGAAAATCAGCCTGCTCAAAGAAGCCCTCGCGCGCGCTGGCGTGCTCTTCGGCACGGGTGGCAATGCGGGCCAGGGTCTCCACAGACTCCACAGGGTAACGGCCGGTGGCAGTTTCGGCGCTCAGCATCACCGCGTCGGTGCCGTCCAGCACCGCATTGGCCACATCACTGGCCTCGGCCCGTGTCGGCACCGGCGAGTGAATCATGCTTTGCAACATCTGGGTGGCGGTGATGACCGGCACGCCGGCCTGCAAACAACTGCGAATGATGGACTTCTGATGGAATGGCACTTCCTCCGGCGAAGATTCCACACCCAGATCGCCGCGTGCCACCATCACCACATCGCTCTCACGGATAATCTCGGCCAGGTCGTCTATGGCTTGCGTTTTCTCGATCTTGACCACGACTATCTGGTCGCCGTGCAGATCTTTGATCCGCGTGCGCAGGGCTTGCACATCCGAGGCCTCCTGCACAAACGACAGCGCTATCGCATCCACGCCCTGCTCAATCGCAAACACAATATCGGCCTCATCTTTCGGCGTGATGGGCGAGACGGCAATCTTAGTGCCGGGCACATTCACCCCTTTATGCGAGGTGAGCAACCCGCCGACCATGACATTGCAACGCAGCGTATTCAGCGCGGGCTTGTCGATGACTTCGAGCACCATCGAACCATCATCGATCAGCAACTGCTGGCCGACATAGCACGAGGCAATGACCTCGGGGTGCGAAAACGGCACGGTCGGCAGCAGCGGCACTTCATTGGCATCGGCGACCGGCCCACTGGTCAGGAAAATATCCTGATCCTTGGTGAGCACAATACCGGCCTCGGGCAGCTTGCCCACCCGAAACTTGGGGCCTTGCAGATCGCCCATGATGGCAATGAGCTTGTGATGCTCCTCTGCCAGCCGGCGCACCTGAGCGATGCGCATGGCGTGATCTTCATGGGTGCCATGAGAAAAGTTGAGTCGAGCCACGTCCATGCCGGCATCGATGATCCTGCGCAACACTTTCTCGTCATCGGTTGCCGGGCCCAATGTGCATACAATCTTCGTTCGCATAAGCTTTTTATACCAGCAAGACACACAAAAATACACGCGGCGAATCACAGTTACAGCTCAGCCCTTTGGCATCCAAAAGGCAAAGCAGTTTCACGCGCTGTATCTTTTGTGTCGCCGCGAATATCACGGCCGTGCGAGGAACCTCCCGGGCCTCAGACCAACCTATTTCCACGCGTTTTGTGACTTTTCAGGGTGAAATCGGCCCCAGGCCATCGCAGTTGCCGACCGACACTTTTGGTAACTACTCAGATGTTTTGGACAGAATGAACAAAATTAAACAGAATGCAGAGATCTCTTGGTTTTTCTTCATTCTGTTTTATTCTGTAAATTCTGTCGAAAAATCAGCGGCTGAGTAGTTACCACTTTTGTGGAATATAGGACCTGTGCTGCCCAGGAGAGGCGCAGCATTTACGACGACTCAGCAAGCACATACCCGATGCCAAGTGTGCCCGGACCGGCGTGGGTGCCCACTGCCGGGCCGGCTTCCAGAACCAATGGATCGTAATCCAATTGCAGCTGTTGGCAAATCTCGGCCTTAAACACTTGAATGGCCTCAGCCGCATCCGCATGAAAGAACACGAGTTGTGGTTTGGCCTGGCCCTTCAAATCCGCCAACGCGATCTCGCGCAAGCGCGGCACCGCTTTGGCCGAGGTGCGCACCCGCTCGAACGGATGCACCTTGCCATCCTTGATGGTCAGGATCGGCTTCATCTGCAACACGCCGCCGATCAAGGCCGAGATGTTGCTGATACGTCCGCCTCGCTTCAGGTTCTCCAGCGTCTCCAGCACAAAATACATGCGCACGCGTGGAATCATCGCCGTAATCCGGGCTTTGATTTCGCTGGCGCTAGAACCGGCTTTGGCCAGTTTAAGCGCCTCCAGCACCAGCAACGCCTCGCTGGCATTGACGCCGCGTGTGTCGATGAACGTGATATTGGGCTCACCGTTTAACATCTCAGCCGAGGTCTGGGCCGCTTGCATGGTCGCGCTCAAATCTTTGGAGATGTGCAACGACACCACCTCGCAGCCCTTCAACTTGCTATAGACGGCTTCACAGTCGCCGACAGCGGGGGCGGCCGTAGTGGGCAGGGTCGGTGCCGCCTTCAGCATTCTGTAAAACTGATCTGCGGTCAGATCCACCGAGTCTTTGTAGCTTTTGTCTCCAAAGGTCACATAGGTGGCAATGACGCCGGCAATGCCCATCTGGTGCGCCATCTGCGGGGTAATGCCGCTGTTGGAATCGGTAACAATTTGAACCTGATCACTGCTCATATAGGTATTCCCATGCATCAAGACTGAGAGTTTTTCCACGAATCACTTCGTATTCTATGAGCATCAACCATTCATGCAAAATCCAGTTGCGGATCACCCGTGATGTTTAGAGGCGATACGCGAAATTGGGCTGAGTCATTTCAGTCCAAATTTTGGCAATCGTGAGCATCCGGCCAAAGGGGGCTGGGCAGTTGCTAAATCTGTGCTAAAAAAGCGGTATGACAACGACATCGAACACACCACACTCAAAAAGCACCGCTAAAGTCGGCATCGGCATTATCGGCTGCGGCAACATCAGCCAGGTCTACTTCCAGGCCAGCAAAACGCTGGACGTGTTCAACCTGATCGCCTGCGCAGATTTGGATTTGAGCCGGGCGCAGGCCAAAGCCCAGGAACATGGCGTACAGGCGCTGTCTGTGCCTGAACTGTTGGCCCATCCCGACATCCAAATCGTCATCAACCTGACCATCCCCAAAGCCCACGGCGAGGTGGGGTTGGCCGCGTTGAAGGCGGGCAAGAGCGTCTACAACGAGAAACCGCTGGCACTGACCCGGCAGGAAGGCAAGGAGATGCTGGCAGTGGCTCACGAAAAAGGCCTGTTTGTCGGCGGCGCACCCGACACGTTCATGGGCGGTGGCATACAAACCTGCCGCAAGCTGATCGACGATGGCGCGATTGGCGAGCCGATTGCGGCCACGGCCTTCATGATGGGCCACGGCCACGAGAGCTGGCATCCCGATCCCGATTTCTACTACCAGCCCGGCGGTGGCCCCATGTTCGATATGGGCCCGTACTACCTGACCGCACTGGTGTATTTGATGGGGCCGGTGCACCGCGTCACCGGCTCGACCCGCACCACGTTTGCCGAGCGCACCATCACCAGCAAGCCCAAGCACGGCCAGAAGATCACCGTGCGCACGCCCACCCACATTGCCGGCGTGATGGACTTTGCCAACGGCGCAATCGGCACCCTCATCACCAGCTTCGATGTGTGGGGCCACTCATTGCCCCCCATCGAGATCCACGGCACCGAAGGCTCGCTGAGTGTGCCCGACCCGAATACGTTTGGTGGGCCGGTAAAACTGCGCAAGGCCGGCGAGAAGGAGTGGCAGGATGTGCCGCTGACCCACGGCTATGCCAAACAGTATCGCGGCCTGGGTGTGGCCGACATGGCCTACTCCATTTTGCGACCGGGCCGGCCAACACGAGCCAATGGCGAGCTGGCCTATCACGTCATGGACCTGATGCACGCGTTCCACGATGCCAGCGATGCCGGCCAGCATGTGTTGGTGGAGAGCACCTGCGCCCAACCGAGCGCAATGCCGACCGACCTGCCAGAAGGCAAGCTGGACGCGTAGGCTTGGAGAGCGATGAGCAGGGAGCTGGGAGCTGTGAGCTGTGAGCTGTGAGCGAGGAGCAATGTCGAAGGCATCGGTTCATTGCTCCTCGCTCACGGCTCTCAGCTCCCTGCTCTCAGCTCTTCGCTCAGGAGCTTCGCCACCAGCTCTTTGTAAAACTTGGCCGCCACCACCGCGGTCATGTTGTTGACATCGCGGGCGGGATTCAACTCCACGATGTCTGCGCCAACCCACTGCGCCTGTGTGTTCTGCAACAGACGAAGCACCTCGCGCACAGTCAGGCCGCCCGGCTCGTGGTGCGACACGCCGGGGGCATGGGCGGGGTCGAGGCCGTCCAGATCGAGTGAGAGATAGGTGGGGCCGTCGAAGCGGAGTTTCAGCGCGGCAGTCCAATCCTTCATCTCAATCACCTCAACCCCAAAGCGTCTGGCCTGTTCGCGCTGGTGGGGGTTGGCCGTGCGAATGCCCACCTGCACCAGCCGCGAGGCCAGGCCGGCTTCCATGATGCGCGCAAAGGGGCAGGCATGCGAAAAGGGATTGCCCTCGAAGTCGTCATACAGATCGCCGTGAGCATCAATGTGCAGGATGTTGAGGCTGGGATAGCGCTGCGCAAAGGCGCGAATGATGGGAAAGGTGATGGAGTGATCGCCGCCCAGCGACAATACTTTGTTGTCATTTTTCATCAGCGCGGCAATCCCAGCCGTGATGTGCTCAAAGGCCAGCGGCATCGGCCCAAGCTGCATGTCGCCCACATCCTGCCAACGCGATTGCATGTCCTTGCCAGCCAGATCGCGCCCATCCTCCACACACCTATTGCCGCTGCCGCACTGCAACGCCTCGCGGATATAGGCCGGCGCACGGGCCGGGCCGCGCAGAAAGGACGAGTTCTCATCGAGGGGAATACCAATGACCTTGACCATGTGGCAAATTAAACCGCATAGCACAAATTCGTAGCCCATGGAATGGAGGCTTCAGCCGACTCCGTGCGCGCAGACGCACCTCGCAGAGTCGGCTGAAGCCTCCATTCCACCGACCACGGACCACGGACTTGCGTTTGGCAGCCGGTGCCGCCCTGTGCGAAGATAGGTCATCCAAACACATCAAGACACGATGCCGAACTTGCTCAAAATCTTCCGGCGGCCGATTGGTATCTTTAGCGACGTCTTTTCGGGTACCGAACGCGAACGCGCCACCCACATCGCGGCGTGCGGGTTTACCTGTGTGCAGTGGCGGCTGCCGCTGGCCACCCAGGACCTCAACGCGGCCAACGTTCGCAGTCTGCTCAAGCACTATCAGGACAACGGCCTGCAAATTGTGGCGCTGGCCGGCTATGAAAATATCATCGAGCCCAACCCGCAGCTTCGATTACAAAACATGGATCGGCTGAAAAAGCTGATGGATGTGGCGCCGCTGTGCAGCCGGGCCACCATCGGCGTGGCCACCCAAACCGGCACCCGCAACCGGCTGAATCCATGGGACTGGCACGCTGACAATGCCACACCGGCCGCCTGGGCCGAGATGAAAGCCAGCATCACCGAACTGGCCCGCCATGCCAAGCAAACCGGCTCACGACTGCTTCTGGAAGGCTATGTGCTGAATGTGTTACGCACGGCCGACGACATCGAGCGGCTGCGGCGCGAGTTGCAATCGGTGGAGTATGGCTTTGTGATGGACCCGTTCAACCTGTTTTTGGAAGACAAGGTGCCGGTGCAACAGCATGAGATTGCGCGCATTTTTAGCGCCCTGGGCCGGCGCGCCGTCGTGGCTCACGCCAAGGACATGGTCTACGAACACGGCCGCCTTCTCACGCCGCAGGCTGGGGCCGGCATATTCGACTACAAGACCTACTTGCGCCATTTGGACGAACAACTGCCAGGCGTGCCGCTGATTTTGGAACACTTGAACGCCGAACACATTGACGATGTATTGGCGTATTTGATCAAAGTGAAAGAGCAGTTATAGCTCGGGAATCGTTATATTGCTGCGTGATAACCGTAGGGCAATTCGAAAGTCGCTTGACAGGCGTGCGCAATCCCGTCCAAACCCAGGGTGTAGGGGCAAAGCAGCGGGTTGATCTGCGTTCAGCCCGCTGCTTTGCCCCGACAGTGCACACCATGGACTTTCGAATAGCCCTGCTCATAACCGGTCTTCTTCTTGTGGAATATCAGTTTTGATCCCCTTGAGGAAGCCACGCAAGTCGCTAGCACGCCGAACAGGAACCAATTCAATCCGGTCACCATATACAAAAACTTGTACCCTTGTGCCCGCCTTCAGACCCAAAGTTTGCCGGACTGATTTTGGAATGACGACTTGAAATTTGGTGGAGATAGAAACAGTTTCCATAGGGTTACGATCGATCAATGAATCGTCTTACGATTTTACAAGCCTTTCAATTGAACAACCACTAATTCGTCAGAACAACCATGAAAACACAACTCAACTGGCAGGTCGGCCACACCGCCGACCGCACGCAGTCCCCCACAGAATTTGTGCCGGCCACGGTGCCCGGCGCGGTGCAGCTCGATTGGGCGCGCGCGCACGGCTGGCCGCAACCCGAATACGACCCCGACGTGTCCAAATATGCGTGGATGGAAGATGTGTACTGGCTGTATCGGGCGCCGCTGGCCTTTGAGCTGGCGGCCGGCGAGCGCGGCGCTCAAGAGCGCCTGTTCTTCGTATGCAAGGGCGTGGACTACCAGTTCGAAATTCGCTTGAACGGCAAAACATTGCATGAACAGGAAGGCATGTTCACGCCGGTTGAGCTGGACCTGACCGAGTCGGCAAAAACCGGTGACATGCTCGAAGTGCTGGTTTCCCCGGCTCCCAAGAGCTGTCAGACGCCGGTGGATCGCAATCAGGCCAACCAGAGCTGCAAGCCGACGGTTTCATATGAATGGGACTTTCACCCGCGCCTCATTCCACTGGGCATCTGGGACGAGACGGTTTTGGAGACGCGGCCAGCGGCACATATTCGGTTTGCCGAAGTGATGTATGAATTCAATGCGGACTTGTCTCAGGTAACCGTGCACCTGACGGCAGGCTTTGCAAACCCCATGGGACAACTGCTGCGCTGGCGATTGCTGGCACCTTCACAAGCCGAGGTCATTCGCGAGGTCGAAACGGTCGATGCCGATGTCATCAGCGTGAATGCCACGCTAGCCGCGCCAGTGTTGTGGTGGCCCAATGGCCAGGGCGAGCCAGCACGCTACACCTCAATCATTGAGTTACCGGATCACGCTGGCCACGTCGTTCAAACTCAGACTCAGATGATCGGCTTTCGGCAGGTCAAGCTGGTCATGCACCCGACCCAATGGCAAGAGAAGGAAGTGGTGCAATTCCCCAAGGGCCGGCACACCTCACCGATTACCCTGCAAATCAACGGCCGCGCCCTCTTCGCCAAGGGGGCTAATTGGGTGACGCCGACGATGTTCCCTGGCACGCTCACCAAAGCGTTTTATCGCGAACAGCTTCAACTGGCCAAAGACGCCAACATGAACATCGTGCGCTGCTGGGGCGGCGCAAACATCCAAAAAGAAGCCTTTTTTGAGCTGTGCGATGAGCTGGGTCTGATGGTGTGGCAGGAATTTCCGCTGGCCTGCAACCGCTACGAAGGCACGCCCAGCTATTTGCAGGTGCTGGATCAGGAATCGAAGTCGATCATTCGCCGGCTGCGCCACCATCCATCCGTCGTGCTGTGGTGCGGCGGCAATGAGTTGTTCAACAACTGGTCGAAGATGACCGATCAAGATCTGGCCCTGCGCCTGCTCAACAAAAACTGCTACGAGCTCGACCCACTCACGCCATTTCTGATGACCTCGCCGAGCATGGGCATGGCTCACGGCGGCTACTTCTTTCGCCGCGCCGATGGGGCCGAGGTCTACCAGTATTTTGCGCAATCGCACGCCACGGCCTACACCGAATTCGGCGTCACCGCGCCGGCCAATGTCGAGGTGCTCAAGAAGATTATTCCCGAGGCTGAACTGTTCCCACCCAAACCCGGCACGCAATGGCAGGTGCGGCATGCCTTCAAAGCCTGGGAGCCGCACTCGTGGCTCGATCTGCCCACGATTCAAGATTACTTTGGTGAGGCGCATGATCTGGAGCAACTGGTC
This sequence comes from Thermoflexales bacterium, assembly GCA_038213625.1. Classification (GTDB taxonomy): domain Bacteria; phylum Chloroflexota; class Anaerolineae; order J036; family Brachytrichaceae; genus JANMVQ01. Next base: position 6,084 of record JBBQST010000049.1, on the reverse strand, counting down.
AAATGGGGTCAATGGCTACAAAGCGAGGGCTACAAAGCCATCTTTGAGGAGGCGCGCCGGCAAAAGCCGGTGTGCAGCATGGCCCTGAATTGGTGCCTGAATGAGCCGTGGCCGACAGCGGCGAACAATAGTTTGATCAGTTGGCCGACGGTGCCAAAACCCGCCTTGCAGGCCGTGGCTCAATCCTGCCGGCCCACACTGGCCAGTGCCCGCATCCCCAAATTCTCGTGGCGCGCCGGCGAAACCTTTAGCTGCGATGTGTTCCTGCTCAACGATGCGCCCATGCCGGTTGAGGGCGATATCGAGGTGTTGCTCTATGTGGGCGGCACGGTGCTGGCGTTGGGTGAATGGGACAACGCGCGCGCCGAGGCGAATCAAAATGCCGTCGGCCCCACCCTGCGCGTGGTGCTGCCCGATGTGGAGCCGGGTGAAATGCGCCTGGCCGTGCGGGTCGAAAACAAACCGGAGTGGGACTCTGAATATCGGCTGCTGCTGAAGTAGATGCGCGGCCGGAGCAAAGTCAATCTGTCATTCCTTGGTGTTGAAAATGCCGGCGATGTAGGTGCCGATGGCCTGGGGATCTTCGCCGAAGTAGAAGTCATCGAGGTATTCGAAAAGATCGGCAAAGGGAATGAGGCCGTCGCCGTCTTTGTCGAATCTTCGGGCCACTTCGCGGCTCATCACTTCTTCCACGCCATACGCGCGGGCAATGCGCGCAAATTCTTCCTGGGTGAGCCGTTGATCAACGTCCAGATCGACGGCTCGAAAGATAAATTGCTGTAGCCCGATCACTTCCTGCCGCCAGCGATCCTTGTCCTGCAAATCGTGCTCCTGGACGATCAAATATTCATCCAGACTGACGCGATCATCATCATCGGCATCCCCCATCTCTTTCAGGTGGTTCCAGCCGGCCAGATAACCATTCACCATGGCGGTGTATTCATTTGAGCCGGGAAGCAAGCCGGCCAATTCAGCCAGACGCAGGGCAACCAGAACGTAGTCGCTGCGTTCGAGATAACCATCGTGATCGAAATCCCAGTTGCGAAACAAGCTGGCCATCTTTTGCTGGCGAAATTTAGACAACATAGTCGTCGGACAATATACACTGCCGGTCACGTTGATACACCTGCCTGAACGGGGTAAATTTCAGGATAAAAATCATGAAAGAGTTGCACGCGTGGACGCTGGAACCACAACAAGCGATAGAAATACAAACCACACTAAAAACCCAATTAATCTTGAGTTGGGACGGCCGGCCCGTGCGCACGGTGGCCGGTGTGGACATGAGCCTGAAAGATCCAGCCGCTATCGTTGATGCTGATGCTGAAACCGAACCCCATGGCATCGCCCATGCCGCCATCGTGGTGTTTAGCTTTCCCGAATTGGTGCCGCTCGAAGGGGCAACGGCCAATGCCCCACTTAACTTTCCCTATGTGCCCGGCTTGCTGGCATTTCGCGAGGGGCCGGCGATCCTGGCCGCCTGGAAGAAACTTGGCACCAAGCCCGACTTGCTCATGTTTGACGGTCAGGGCATTGCCCATCCACGCGGCATGGGCATCGCATCACTCATGGGGTTGTGGCTGGACCGGCCCACCATCGGTGTGGCCAAAACACGCTTGTATGGGCATCATGTAGAGCCAGGCCGCAGCGCCGGCGATTATGTCGATCTGCGCGACGAACGCGACCCCAAGCAAGTCATCGGCTCGGTCTTGCGCTCGCAGGATAAATCGACGCCGCTGTATATCTCGCCGGGGCACTTAATTGATGTGGCCCATGCAGTTGAATTTGTGAAGCGCTGCATGACGAAATATCGCCTGCCAGAGACGACGCGTTGGGCTCACAAACTGGCTGGTGGTGCCGCGTTGCCGATCCCTCGCGCGCCGGCCGAAGATAGCCAACTCAGCCTGTTCTAAGGCACTTGCGTTAACCCAGCCTCACCGGCAACGACGCAAACCCACGAAATGCAACGCCAGGAGCCCGTGTCGCTTTGTCCACAACCAGTTGCCCATTTGGAAATCGTTCAGCCCACTGGCGCAGCGCAATCGCCCCTTCCAGCCGGGCCAGCGGCGCACCCAGACAGTGATGAATGCCGCCGCCAAACGCCAGCGTCCCTCGGCCGGCTTCGCGGGTGATATCAAAACAATCGGGCTCGGCGCACCAACGCTCATCGCGATTGGCGCTGCCCAACACAAAACCCACCAACCCACCTTTGGGAATCTGCACATCCTTGTAAACCAGGTCGGCATGCGCGTCGCGAAACGCATATTGAACCGGACTGTCGAAGCGCAATACTTCCTCGACTGCACCAGGTGCCTGGTCTGGCTGCTGCAGCAACAGCCGAAATTGCTCGGGATGGCTGAGCAAGGCGTGAATACCATTGCCAATTAAGTTAATCGTGGTCTCGTGGCCGGCCACCAGCAAAAACATGCACATGCTGATGAGCTCGTCCTCGCTCAAGGTGTCACCGGCTTCCTCGGCCTGCACCAGGGCCGAAATCAAATCGTCCTGTGGGTCGCGCCGACGTTGAGCCGCCAGTGCGCGCAGGTAACTCGTAAACTCAGTGGTGGCACGCGCGGCCCGGGCATACACATGATGGCTGTTGCCAATCGAGCGCGCATCCATCGCCGGAATAAATGCGGCCGACCACTGTTGTACCAACACCCGATCTCCCGCTGGCACACCAATCATCTCGGCAATCACCAACACCGGCAGCGGCCGCGCAAAATCAGTGCTGACATCCATCTCGCCAGCACCGGCGTGCATGTCCAACAACTCGGTTGCGATGGCTTCGATTCGCGGAGCCAGATGCTCGACCATGCGCGGCGTAAAGGCTTTGCTGACCAACTGCCGCAAACGGGTGTGCTTGGGTGGATCGAGAAACAGCAACCAGTGGCCGACCGAATCGAACCACGGCCGCCACGGCTCCGGCATATTGTCGCGCAGCCGATCCGGCATCACATACTCGCGGCCGAGGCGTTCATCCCTCAACAAGGCACTGCAATCAGCGTGGCTAAACACATACAACGTGCCGCGCTGAGTTCCACTGCGATTCACCGTAATCGCGCCCGTCCACGGCAGACCCCAATGCAACGGCTCGACATCACAATAGCGCCGATACGCAGCATAGGGCTCGCTAAGGCAATCTGGGCAGTGCGGATTGAAGATTTCGAGTGAACTCATACTGGATATTGGTCTTGATCCAACTCGTTATCCACACGCCAGAAGCGCTTATGGCCGCAACACCACCTTGCCCTGGGTCGAACGGCTGGCCAATGCGGCATGCGCCTGACCCACATCAGCCAGTGCAAACACACGGTCAATGCCCACTTTCAGTTTGCCCTCGGCCGCCCACCCCAACACGTCATTTGCACGCCCCAACAATTCCTCGCGAGTGCGCACGTAGTGTCCCAACGACGGCCGCGTCAGAAACAGCGCGCCCTTGGCATTCAACACCTGCGGGTCAATCGGAGCCACGGCGCCGCTGGCTTGTCCAAACAGGACCATGATGCCGCGCGGCTTCAAACAATTGAGACTGCGATCAAACGTGTCTTTGCCCACCGAGTCATACACCGCATCCACGCCCTTGCCGTCGGTGTGTTGCTTCACGGCCTCGTCAAAACCCTCGTAAGCCAGCACTTCATCGGCACCAGCAGCTTTGGCAATGCCAGCCTTGGAGGTGCTGCAGGTGGCCAGCACCCGCCCGCCGCGCATCTTGGCAATTTGCACCCGCAGTTGGCCAGTGCCGCCGGCGGCCGCATGCACCAGCACGGTGTGGCCGGGTTTGATCGCAAAGGTGTCCGTCGCCAGAAAATGAGCCGTCATGCCCTGCAACATCAGCGCAGCGGCCAGATCGGTCGAGAGATTCGCCGGCACGTGCACCAGCTTGTCGGCCGGCATCACCGAATATTCAGCATACGAACCCAGGGTGAACGCATACGCCACTTTGTCACCCACCTTAAATTCGGTGACACCGTCGCCAACGGCATCGACTACACCCGCCGCTTCCTGCCCAATGGTGGTCGGTAGTGGCAACTTGTATTGGCCACTGCGGTGATAAATATCGATGAAGTTGAGGCCAATCGCCTCGATCTTGACCCGCACATTGCCAGCTTTCGGCTCCGGCATGGGCACGTCTTCCAGGCGCATGACCTCGGGGCCGCCGGTTTCATGAATCACAATTGCTTTCATGGGGCCTAGTACACCATGAAAATAGGGGAATTGTTGTCACAGTGCGAATTGTCGATGTGCCGGCTCGCTTGCACACTATTGACTCGACGAGAATATCGGCTGTCGTTTCGAGGCTTTGCTAAAGTGCAAACTCAACTCATAAAGGAGAACTATGCTCAGCACAGATCAACTGAACCAATTTCGAACCGAGGGCTACGCCATTGTGCCCAATCTATTTAGCGACGACGAGATCAACACCGTGGTGCCGCACCTCGACAACTTCGACACGCTGCACGAGCGCGAACTGGATGTGAAGGGCGCGCAAGGCATCAGCCGCAAAGGTGAAATCTCATTCACCAATGATCTGGCCCGGCGCGATCCGGCCGTGATGGCGTTTGTCAAAAAGCCGCAAATCCTGGCCGTTGCCAATCAGGTCTTGGGGCCGGATGTGGCTTTGTACTGGGATCAAACGGTCTACAAGCGGCCCGAGGGCAAGCGCGAATTTCCGTGGCATCAGGACAACGGCTACACGCCCGTTGACCCGCCGGAATATCTCACCAGTTGGATTGCGCTGGCCGACACGACGATCGAAAACGGCTGCATCTGGTTGCTGCCCAGCTCGCACAAGCAGGGCCTGATCGAGCACAAGGACACGCCCATCGGCAAGCAGGGCTATTTTGGGGACGAGACAGGCATTCCGGTGCCGCTGAAGAAAGGCAGTGTGGCCTTCTTCTCATCGCTGGCCTTCCACCGCAGCGGCCCCAACCTCAGCAGCAGCACCCGCAAAGGCTACATCGTCCAGTACTCCATCTCGCCGACGCACAGCCTGCGCGATGGCAGCGTGACCGACAAAGCCGTGTTGACGCGCGAGGGTGCGTTAGTCGGCTAGTCACGACAGGTACCGTGGGTAGGGGCGAAGCATTTGCCCGCCAAAATTTGGGTTTGCCTAGACCTATGCGGCAAATGCTTCGCCCCTACAACAACGGTTTGTAAGGGATTACGCGGCTAATCCACGCAATCGGCACCCAACAACTCAATCAGCTTGGCGCGCAACTCGGCACAATCGCGAGTACGGTCGTTGGGGAAATCGATCCACGCATCCGGCGCGCCACCGTTTTTCAGCTTGATGCTAAAAGGCTGATCGCCCTCGAATGACACCAGCACCTGATGCGCGGCCTCCAGGCGTTCCACATCCATGCGCGGGTTGCCGCAACGGGTGATGACGACGACCAACAGTTGATCGCTTGTTTTGAGGGCCTTTGGCTCGACCAGCGTAGCGACACTGGTGCCGTTGATGTTCGACTCACGCAGCGCGTGGCCGTTGCTATTCCCATTGCCATTCTGTGCCAGCTTGCGACTCGCCCGCGGCGAATAGGGTTGCGGCTCCTCAGCCAGCCGCTCCCACACATTGGCACTGGGTACCGTCTTCACTTCAATCAGCACGCCGTCATTCATGGGCGCATCGGTTGTGACGGGCATTTCATCACTGACCGGCGCAGCCTCAACCATCGGCAGACTCTTGTCCACCGTGGTCACTGGCTTCACCTGCCACGGCGGCGTATCCACAATGTGGCCGGCCTCATCGCCGAATTGGGCCTCAGTATCCAGCTCCGCAAAATCATCGGGCATGTCCGGCATCGGCGGCACAAATTCTGCGTCCATGGATAAGTCAGAGGAATTCCACTGCTCACGCGCAGCGAATCCTTGATCAGCTTGCCCCTGAGCTTGCGGCGTGTAACTTGAGGCCGGCATCTCGCTGTCGGCCGAGCGCGCCAGTGTCACCGAGTCGCTCACCCGATCCACCAGAATTTTGCCCGACGAGCCGGCCTTCACATCGGCCTTGCCCCACACCACCAGAATCTTGTCCTTGGTGATCTTGTCCTGATATTGCTCCCAGGTTTTGGGGAAGATCACCAG
>JBBQST010000048.1:0-14812 GCA_038213625.1 Thermoflexales bacterium | reverse complement strand
GTTCAACGTGCATTTAAACTGATTCGCACCTATCAAAGCGGAGGTCCCAAGGTTTGGTTTGGACCCCCACAGCAATTATTTGGAGCTTGCTCTTGGCTTCCCGATCCAGATGCGGCTGGATGATTGGTTTGCGAAATCTGCGGAGGGTAGTATGTTGTTTCGTTGGTTGGTGACAGTTTTATTGGTTGTTCAACTCGGTGGCGTTCAGTTGAATACCATCGCGCAGTCGTATCCTGCGAAACGCAACGCCGACTCATACCTATATCTGCCATATATAGCTTACGATCCGCCGTTGCAAATCATAGTGTTGTCAACCGGGTTTCCGCCTGACAGGCCGGGCTTTACAGTCAGTGGTTATGTTCTCAATCGAACACAGAAGCCGTTTTACAACGTAATGCTGCGTGTAAACCTGAACGACCCTGGTGTTAGTAATTCCACACAAGCGACTTCTAGCAAAATCAGCGGCTTTGCAAGCACGGCCTTCCCAGCGACTCTGCCCGGCCAACCCAACTCCTTTCTTTATATACAACGAGGTGGCTCCCGTTCAATCGCATTGGAATCCACTGAGGTCTACCAAGCTTTGGACAAGTCGCCAAATGTTTCTACCTACGTCGCACTTAATGCATCGGATTGGATTTCGGGAAACTCCATGATTACCGGTACAGTGCGGAACGATACAGCGTTATCCGTTCAGGATGCCCTCGTTTATGTGATCATTACAGGTACGACCTCCTGTACTACATTACCTGGTGTCTTTCTAATGACCACAACATTGCAACCCGGCGAAACCACGCCCTATATCGCTTACGGCTGTGATCCCATGATCCCTTATCCCGTTGCGCAGGGCCGGGTATCGCCATAGTGAGTGAGCAGAGCACAGCCTTATAGCGGTTAAGATGCCATTCCGTTTGCTGATGACAATCCTCATGTTGGTTCAACTCGGCGGCGTTCAATTGGACGTTGCTGAGCAGTCGTATCCTGCAGAACGCAATGCCGACGTTCATCTCTATATGCCGTATGTGGTCAATGATCCGCCGTTGCAAATCGTGCTATTGTCAATCAGTAACCCACAACCCAGTCTAGGATTTGTTATCAGTGGCTACGTTCTCAATCGGACGAAGAAGCCGTTTTATGGTGTGCAGGTGCATCTAATGCTAAGTGCCACCACTTTCAACCCTCCGAGTTCTCAACCCTATGGCGCTACTGAAATTATGGTTTTTCCTGCATCACTGCCCGGCCAACCTAATCCCTTTGGTTTCCAATTGCGTCATGCTAGCCCGGACACAGTCACAGTGGAATCTGCCGAGATTATTCAGGCATTGGACAAGTCTCCAAATGACCCCACCTACGTCGCTCTGAACGCGTCTGACTGGGTGTCCGCGAATTCCAGGATCACCGGCACGGTCCGCAACGAGACTGCGTTTACGGTGCGTGATGCGCGTGTGTTCGTAATGATTTCGGGAACGACGGACTGCTACACGGCGCCAGGTGGTTTCCTGGTGACGACAACATTGCAACCTGGCGAAAGCCAACCTTACTATGCCATCGGTTGCGACCCGATGATCGCGTTTCCCGTTGCGCAGGGCCGGGTATCGCCGTAATGGCCGGGCTGAATCGTTACCCGATAGCTCCTACCTGACGCCTCCTCAGAGTTAGAGCCGCTGTTAAGTTGTCTGGATTGCTTCTCCCTCTATTCAATTCTTGTCTTGTCTTGCGCCACCTGTGCAGTCATTGCCTCATGTAAGATAATCAAAACGAATCAAGAATGACTGCTGTTTCCAACTTCGCCTCCGCCGTGATTACCAATGTCGAGCGCGTGATTGTCGGCAAGCGCGATGCCATTGAGCTGCTGGTGATGGCTATGCTGTGCGAAGGGCATGTGCTGATCGAGGACGTGCCCGGCGTCGGCAAAACCATGCTGGCTCGCGCGCTGGCCGTCAGCGTGGGCGGCCAGTTCAAGCGCCTGCAATGCACGCCCGATCTATTGCCCAACGACGTCACCGGCGTCTCGATCTTCAACCAGCAAACCAACACCTTTGAGTTTCGGCCCGGGCCGGTGTTTGTGAATGTGCTGCTGGCCGACGAGATCAACCGGGCCACGCCGCGCACCCAGAGCGCGTTGCTGGAGGCCATGCAAGAGCAACAGGTGACCATGGACGGTGAGACGCGCCCGTTGCCGCGGCCGTTCCTGGTGCTGGCCACCCAAAACCCAGTGGAATACGAGGGGACATTTCCGCTGCCCGAAGCCCAGCTCGACCGCTTCCTGGTGCGCGTGTCATTGGGCTATCCCAGCACCGCCGACGAGAAGGCGATCCTGACTGCGTTGCGCCGCGAACATCCCATTCACAGCTTGCAACCCATTGTGACCAGCGCGGCCGTGCAGGATATTCAACAGTCCATCTGGGACATTCACGTGGAGGACTCGCTGCAAGACTATATCGTGGCGCTGGCTCATGCGACACGCTCGCACGTGGACCTGGCCCTCGGCGCCAGCCCGCGGGCCAGCTTCGCCCTGTTTCGCGCGGCCCAGGCATTGGCCGCCGTGCGGGGCCGCGACCACGTGCTTCCCGACGACATCAAGTATCTTGCACCCTACGTGCTCACCCACCGGCTGCTGGCCCGGCCCGAAGCCGAACTGCGTGGCCGCACGCCCAAGAGCATTCTGAGCGATGTGCTGGAGCAGGTGCCGTTGAACCTGGCCTAATGCCTGGCAGCAATTTGAGGATTTCTCAACTTCCTTTCCAGCAAAAAACTAGTATGTGCCTCGTCAATGGACCCGCCCCAAAGGGGAGTCGTTGACATCATCTACGACTCCCCGGCACAAACCATCGGCGGCAAAAGCCGTTTGATGCGCACAACCACGCACCCATCGAATTAAAATCCAGTCCATGGCCATTGAGTTAGCTCCCACCTTCACCCCGCCAACCCGCAAGCGCGTTCACATCATCGACAGCCACACCGGCGGCGAACCAACCCGGCTCGTCATCGATGGCGGGCCTGAGCTTGGGGCCGGCCCCATTCGCGAGCGGCTGAATGTGCTGCGCTATCGGCACGACGACTTTCGCAAGTCGGTGATTCTGGAGCCGCGCGGCAGCGATGTGATTGTGGGCGCGTTGCTGTGCGAGCCGCATGACCCCAGTTGCACGGCCGGCGTCATCTTCTTCAACGATGTTGGGTATCTGGGTATGTGCGGCCACGGCACGATTGGGCTCGTGGCAACCCTGGCCTATCTCGGCAAAGCGGCACCCGGCCCCCACCGCATCGAAACGCCGGTCGGCATCGTCACTGCCTATTTGCATCCTGATGATGAGGCTGGCACACGCGTGTCGGTGGCGAATGTGCCCAGCTATCGCCATCGCAAAGATGTAGCCGTGAATGTCGACGGCATCGGCACACTCATGGGCGATGTGGCCTGGGGCGGCAACTGGTTCTTCCTTGTCGATGCCGACGGTGACACCGGCCATGGCCAGCAACTCAACCTTAAAAACCTGCCTAACCTGATGAACCTATCCCACCGCGTTCGCGACGCCTTAAAGCAAAACAACATCACCGGCAAAGACGGTGCCGAGATCGACCACATCGAGCTATTTGGCCCTTCGCAACAGGCCAATGGCAAGAGCTTTGTGCTGTGCCCGGGCAAAGCCTATGACCGCTCGCCGTGCGGCACCGGCACCAGCGCCAAGCTGGCGTGTCTGGCCGCTGACGGCAAACTCAGTGAAGGGGTTACGTGGAAGCAGGAGAGCATCATCGGCAGCGTGTTCGAGGGCAGCGTGCGCATTGATCTTGCTGGCGAGGGCGTGCATCCCACCATCACCGGCACCGCCTTCGTCACCGCCGAGACCACGCTCATCTTCGACCCGCGCGACCCGTTTGTGAATGGGATTGGGTGATCCCGTAGAGACGTTCCGCAGAACGTCTCTACGGGGTCTACGGGACACGCACGGCTTGCAAATAAGCCTGAGTGGCCGGCCGCACAATACTCTCGAAGTTGATGCTGATGAAGCGCGCGCCCCGTTCATGCCACTCGCGGGCCGTCTCTACGTTTTGCACCATCAGCCCCAGCGCCTTGTCACTCTTCGTTACCAGATCGGCAATGTGCTGCATGGCGGCTTGCACCTCGGGGTGTTGCACCTGAGCCGGGTAGCCCAATGAGTGCGACAAGTCATTGGGGCCGATGAAGATCACATCGACATCCGGCACCTGCAAGATGGCCGGCAGATTGTCCATGGCCTCCTTCGACTCGATCTGCAACACGACAAGCGTTTCGGCGTTGGCCTTCTTGATGTAGTCGCCCAGTGGCGTGGTCTGGGCGTAATCGGCCGCGCGCACGCCGGCCAGCCCGCGCATGCCGCGCGGCTGATATTTCACCGAGCGCACGGCGGCCTCGGCTTGCTCGGCCGTGTTGACCCACGGCACCACCAAGCCGTGCGCGCCAGTGTCCATGAAACGCAGAATCGTCGGCTGGGCATTGGTCGGCACGCGCACAATCGGGGTCACGCCGCGCAACTCGGCCGCGCGCACCATGTGCTCACAATCCAGCGGCTCCACGGTGCCGTGCTCGCCGTCGAACACGATGAAGTCCCAGCCGTGGTAGCCCATCACCTCGATCAGCGTCGCATCGGGGTAACGCACGAAGCAGCCAAAGACAGTTTCGCCGGCCTTGATTTTGGCCTTGATGATGTTGGTTTGCATGCACGCATCATCGCACGAATTAATCGCGCACCAGCAGCGGCATATAGGTTCGTGCCGGCAGGAACATATTTAGAAAATTGAGTGTGCCAAAGCCGAGAGAGCTTTCGCGCGGTTGAGCATGGTCGTAGAGATATTGGTTCACGCTGTCGGCCGATGCCGCCGGCCCCTTCATCTGGCGGGTGAGGGCGGCCGCGCCGCTGACGAGGGGGGCGGCGAATGAGGTGCCGGCCCCCAGGGTGTAGTGCGGGTCGTTCAGCGGGTCCCACCAGCTCGTCATCATGCACAACGGGTCGCCGGGGCAATTGACGTGTGAGAGGTCGCTCGGGGGCACACACCCGCCACCGGTCGTATCACCCTGTCCACCGGGGGCAGCGATGCCGCGCTTGCCACTTGAGCTCACGGCCGCGTTGGAATAGCACGAGCGATGGGCCTGGGAGTTGCCAGCAGCCACGCCGACCACAAAATCAAACGCCGCTGGATACAGCATGGGTTGGGTTTCGGTCAGGCTGGAGTTGTTGCCGGCCGCAGCAACGATGGTATTGCCGAGATAGTGCAGACCGTGCAGGACATTGCTCAAGGTGTCCAACTGGGTAATCTCAACCGACGGCGCAACCCCAAAGCTGAGGTTGATGATTGTGGGCGTGGCCACCAATGTCTGGCTGTAGAGCGATAACGCTGCCAGCAGATCACTCTCACGGCCGCGCCCCGAATCATCCAGCACCTTGTAGAGCACGAGGTTGGACTTGGGCGCAACGGCGCGAGCCAGACCAGCCGCAAACAAGCCGTGGCCAGGGATGTGGGCGGGGCTGGGGTCGGGCAGTGGGTCCGACAGCACGTGCGTGACCGAGATGGGAATGCCGCCGAAGAATTGCAGCCGCGGTTGCAAGACCGGCTGGTCGTAGGGTGAAGTATCGAAGATGGCGATGTTGACACCCTCGCCCGTGTATGAATACGGCGCGCCACCGGCTGCAAGTGGACTCATGCCGTAAACGCCCATGTGGCTAAACTGCGACCAATACAGTTCGGGAGCCGCACCCAGCGTCGGCGTGGTGACGGGGCTGCCACCGATGCTCCAGGGGCTGCCGCCAATGCTCCATGGGTTGGCAATCACCAGATCATATTCGATCAGCATCTGGCTGAATGCGACATTGTTGTTCAACTCGGTGAGAACGTCATTGAGCACCAGGCCGCTGCCTTCACGAATGGTATAGACGTAGGCGGACAGGGTTGACAGCTGGTTGGGGCTAAAAAACAGAGTGCCCGAGATGCCGGCCAGGAAGCTCAGATCGATGCGTTGGCTGTTGAACACATTGCCGGAATAGCGATCCTTTGTAAAGGACTCCAGATTCCGCTGCAGGTTAAATGGCCCGGTCGTAATGAATCGATTGGGGATATATAGTGGAATCTGGTATGGCGCGGTATAGACAGATTGAGCCGACTGCGGCTGAATCACAGGGGATGCTGGCGCGACAGGCACAGGCCGCTGCGCGCGCGCAGCGCTGACACAGAGCAATGCCAGCACCATCCCTGGAACGAGGGTCAGAACTAAACGGCAGATCGATCGCATACTGAAAATGGTCTCCTCATCAAGGCACGCAAGCCAGCGCCCTGTCTTTAATAAAGGCAGTATGCATCCGAATTTCCGGCATGGATTCAGTAATTTTTCATCAGCCGGCTGCACTCACAGCGCAGCCGTGTCGCCAACCAGCAAAAATGGGGCCCAAAAGTAAGGATGCGCGTGGGATTGCAACAATGCACATTGGGCCGCTCGCAGGGCCGCGGCCTTGGTTTGGCCGGCGAGCAACTGGCTGTAAAACGCGCACATCATCTGGGCGGTCGCCTGGTCCTCGGCCCGCCACAGGCTCAGCACCAGCGAGGACGCGCCCGCACCCAGGAAGCCGCGCATCAACCCCAGCAATTCATCGCCACCCGAGATGGCACTGCGGCCGGTCTGGCACGCACTCAGGGTCACCAGCGAAGCGCGCAGCCGCAGGTTAAAGGTATCCAGCGTGGTGAGACTACCATCGGCAAACAGCAATCCTGAGAACAAGGGATTGTCGGCGCGGTAATCGCCATGCATCGCCAGATGCAACACATCGCTGCCCGGCGCCACCTCGCGCAATTGATCCAATGTCGCATCCGTTTCGAGGAAAGCGCGGCCGCCCCACATCTCGGCAATGGCGCGTGCCTCCTCAACCGCCTGCGGCAACTGACCACGGCGCGAGTAGCCAAATGTGGCCACCTGCCGATCAGGTTTCACGGCCCCTTCCTGAGCGGTCTCGCCAGCGGGTTTTCGGCAATAGGCCAGCACACTAGAGCTGGGCAGGTAACTCACTTCATGCTGTTCAATGAGATGCTGGCCGTCAGCGTGCAGTGCATGAAACGGCACATAGTGCAGGTGGCCGTGCGGCACGATGATGACGCGCTGCTCAGGCGGAAGTTCGAGCGGGGCAATGAGTGCCGCATGCAGCCGTTGCAACATTTGGCGGGCATTGCGGGCCAGGCTGCCAGTGCGTTCGGGCGGGCTTTCGGGAACTGTTTTTAGATTCAGCCACAGGCTGCGCACCAAAGTTTGAATCTGGGTCAGGCTGGCTGGCAATGGATGCACATCGACCCTGGTCGCCGAGACAACAAAGACCATCAACTTTTCTTGCACCGCGAAGTATTCCAACAATGTTTCGTCCGGCGCCAGATAGCTCTGAGCCGGAGCCGTGCGCACCTGCCACAAGTCGGCCTCGCGGGCGTAATCGGCATTGCGAACCAGCAGGGTATGCCAGCGCTCGGTGATGTGTTTCTCCAGTTCAGCCAGCCGAACGGGGTTGGCATCGGCCGGTTCAAGCGGGTTGCGCGTTTCTAGAATCTGGCTTTCGGCGCGCCGTACCAACTGGTCACGCTCGGCGCGCAGCGTAGTCAGCTCTTCCACCAGTACCTCATCGGTGGCATTGCGGGCGTGCACACTCAGGTCCAGCCGGTAGGCCAGCAGATCAAGCAAACTGCGCGATTTAGCCCGCTCGGCATAGACCAAGGCCGATTCGGGTTGATGTGCATCGAGGCACAGTGACACAGCCTGTTCATAGACCGATTGCTTGTCCTCCAGATAATCGGCGCGATATTCCACCATCATGCGCCCGCGCAACCGCTCAATCTGATCGATGGCTTGATCGTACGCGAGTGAGGCACCGGCAAGATCGCCGCGAGCTTGCGCCATTTGACCCAGCAGCACCTGCGCACCATAAGCCAGCCAGGGGATCTCCTTGTCCTGGGTGAATTTGAGCACATCATTCGCCAGCCGATGGGCACGGCCGGCATCGGCCATGGCAAACGCCGCCTGTGCCGCAAGTAATCTGGCCTGAGCGTGCTTGATCGGCAGGCTGTGCAGCCGAAAGATGCGGCCACAGTTCAAGGCCAGTGTGCAGGCATTGCGTGCATCGTTTTGCCGCAAAAACACGCTGGCCAGTTCCAGATCCACCGTCGCCACCCACACCAGGTTGCCCTCGCTCTGGAAGAGATGCCGGGCCTGGGCCAGCGCGGTGATCGCGGCCGAATGTTGTTTCAGGCCGGTTTGCGCCAGTGCTTCATTCAAATGGGCCTGACCCACCTCGAAGCGGGTGCCGTGCTCGTCAAATTGTGCGCCGGCCATCCGGCATTCATCCAGCGCCTGATTAAAGCGGCGCAGTTGCAACAGACAGTCGCTCTTGAATAATTTCGCCTCGGCCACGTCGCGCATGCGGCCATCCCTGGCAAAGGTTTGCGACGCTTCGTCCAGCAATTGCAAGGCCTGGTTGTAGCGGCCGAGCATGAAATAGGTGATCGCCAGATTGTTCTTGCTGCGGGCGGCCTCGACATTCTGGTCATGGGCCAGAAACCCCTCATACGCGCTCAGGCTCGATTGAATGGAGGCATCGAACTGGCCTAGGTTGCGCAATACCTCGGCCCGGTTTTGTATAGCCAGATACAGCTCAACGGCATTGACCCGCTCATAGGCTTCAATCGCCCGGTTGAATTGGGCTAATGCGCGCACTTCCTGGCCCAGCCGGCCAAAAATCACGCCGAGGTTCATCGTAATGGTGGCCAACTGACGCCAATCCTGGTGCAGCTCCAGCACCTGCGCAATCCACTCACCACATTGAATCGCCTTGTCATACTGGCCCAACGCAGCCAGCGGCCATACCTTGCCAATCTGAGCCTTGGCCTCATCCAACGTGCGGCCGTGCTCGCGATAAATCTGCGTCGCGTCGTTATATTTCTCTAATGCCTCGCGGTAGTGGCCCAGGCCGATGGAGAGCGCATTGGCCTCGGCGCGTAAACCCAGTGCGCGGTGGAATGGATTTTTCGTGCGCTCGCCCCAGTAGATCAACAGACGCGCAAACTGAAACGAGGTTTGAATCTCGGCGCGCAAGTAGTGGTCGGCCTGAGCCTTCAGCGCATCGGCCAGCGTCTGGCTTGCCACTACATCGATAGCACCGGCTTGCGAATCCAGGAGTTGCCGGCGCGCGTCTTCATCCGGCAAGGCCAGCAGTTGCTCCAAAACGATAGACACGCAAGCATTATGGCACGGCAGACTGAAGACTCAAGACTCTTGAGTCTGCCTACACCGTCAGGTCCAGATGCACTTCCGTGTCGGCCCCGTCCAAAATAATCTGGTAATTGCCGGATTCCACGGGCGGCACTATAAAGTTGCCAAACTCATCCACCTCGACCGTGATGACGAACTGGCCGGCCTGCCACACATGCGCGCGCCAGCCCAACGTATCTGCACCAGAGATGAGGCCCAGGATCGAGCGCTGGGTTGGCTGGGTTGGGTCGGACTGGGTTTCGATGGACACCTGAATATCGTCGACGTTGAAAATTTGGGGCGCATCTGCCGTCTCGTCGCCGCGCACGGCCCAAACGGCCTGGCCGGGTGCCGGCGTGAACAACTGGGCCACCAGCACTTTTAGGCGCGCTGTGGCGCCGGCCAGAATGCCGGTGGGCGTGTCCACTTCGGCCGCAGGTAGCTGCGCCGCTGGTAGCTGCGCCGCCACCTGGCTCATGAAGCTGTTCAGCTGTGCCAGCTCGCGGCTGCAATGCGGACAATCGGCCACATGCTGGCCCATCCACACAGACCTGATTCGCTCTAATAGCCCAAGCTGAAATTCGCCCAGCTCGACTGAGGGAGGGCAGTCGGCCCGGTAGAGCATCTTCAGCAATTGGGTTTCCCTGATCGGATTATTGCTACTCATGACTTTCTAGACACTAAACGAGTGGACTTTATTATTTCCGGTATTAGAGTCCCCTCAGAATCGTGTAGATGGCGACATTGTGCGTTTTATAGCCTGATTACAGCAAAAACATTGCGCTTATTCAGCTCCACTCTTATCGGCAAACGTTTTTAGCTGCGGATCACGCGCCAGCCGGTCCACGACGTTCTCGCGAATGCTGTAAATCTCTTTGACATCGCGGAAAACCCTGGGATGACGCGCCAGCAATTCAGCCGGCTTCATGCCATACACAAACAGGCCGCGAATGACCAGCCGCTCGCGCGTGTCTTTGAGGCGCGCGTTCACCGCCTCCCAAAACTCGGTGCGAATGGTGCTCTGGCCGCTCGTGTCGGCCACCGCCATCACCCGCTCCTCGGCCAGCGATTCCTCGCCAAATTCAACTGTGACGATGTTGTGCTGGCGCATGTAGTCGGTCACGGCGCTGTGCAGGCACATTTGCAAATAGCGCAGAATGGAGCGCACATCTGGGAAGTTGTTGAACCGTTCGGGGGTGATGCGCACCCACAACTTGGCACACGCGCCGTTGACGAAGTAATCCACGGTCTCGCCGGTGGCGACAAATTGCGGGTGCCGCGAGACCCAGCTTTGCATGAGGCGTTGATACTGAGACAGCACCAACTCCCAGGCTTCCTGATCGTGCAGCGCAATCGCCCGCCGAAAAAGCTCGTAGCAATATTGCAAGGTGGCTTCGAGTCGCTGGGTCCAGCGTCGGGTCTCCTCGGCACAGCGCTGCGACAAGCCGGCCAGCGTTAGCGCAGACACATCGGGGGTTGGGGAACCACCGGCGCCAGCAGCGGCGTTTGAATCCATGCCGATGCCGGCCTCACTTCTCTCCATATCTTTACTTTAGCGCATTCCTTTGCGCTGGGAGCACTGAGCTTTGAGCAAGGCGTGACCAGCGGGGCTTTCACTGGATAATAGACGGCGATGACTGACAAGGCTGTGGATTCAATGGAGACGCAACAACCCAACCGGCGCCTGGTCGCGCTCGTCCATGATGTGCAAGTGCGCGCAAACATTGAACAGGCCGCGCATGCACTGGGTGATGAGGTTGAGTTTGCGCCGGCAGCCACAGACCTCGACGTCGTGGCGTATCTGGTAGCGCGGCAACCTTCACTCGTTCTGGTGCACTTGCGCGTGCCCGATTGGCGGGCGTTTGTGCTGGCGGCCAAGACCAGCCCGGCTACACGCAAGCTGCCTGTTCTGGCGTTTGGACCTGCGGACCCTCCGGCCCTGCTCGAACAGGCACGGCTCGCCGGCTGCGACGGCATCATTAGCGAAGGTGACTTTGAGGCCGATGTTGCCGGTCACATCCAGCACTATGCCCGGCCCGATGAGCGCGCCGAGCTGGCCCGCCAGGCCCAATTGCCATTGCCGGCGCTGGCGCACGAGGCCATCGAGCAATTCAACCAGCGCGAGTTTTTTGAGCAACACGAATTGTTTGAGGCCCTGTGGCGCGCCGAGCCTGGGCCGGTGCGTCAGATGTATCAGGGCCTGTTGCAGGTCGGCGTGGCGTATTTGCAGATCCAGCGCGGCAACTACATTGGCGCTCGCAAGCTGTTCCAACGCGCCCGCCAGTATCTAACCGTGCTGCCTGATGTGTGTCAGGGCGTGGACATTCGCCAGTTCAAAGCCGACACCGCCGCCGCCGAAGCCGAACTCGACCGTCTCGGCCCCGACCGCATCGGCGAGTTCTCAGCGGTGTTCTTTAAACCGATAAGATTGACGACCGACGTCGGTCGTCCGACGACTAACAACTAATCACTAACGACTAACCACTCTTTCAGCATGCCCTACAACTTCTCTAACAAAATCGCGCTCATCACCGGCAGCGGACGCGGCATTGGCCGGACGACGGCGCTGCACATGGCCCGGCTCGGGGCCGACATCGTCATCAACTATCTGCGCAAGCAAACTGCGGCCGAGGAAACTGCGCGCGAGATTGAGGCGCTGGGCCGGCGCGCGCTGGTAGTCAAGGCCGATGTCAGTGACGAGGCCGATCTCACCCGTCTATTTGAGGAGACAGAGCGCAACTTCGGCGGCCTGGACTTCCTGGTGAACAACGCGGCCTCGGGCTATATTCGTTCGGTGGCCGAGCAAAAGGTGAAGGGCTGGGACTGGACGATGAACATCAATGCGCGGGCGGCCTTATTCGCCTCGCAAAAGGCCGCACCGCTCATGCAAAAGCGCGGCGGCGGTGCCATCGTCAATGTCAGCAGCATCGGCAGTGTGCGCACCCTGCCGGACTATGTCGTGATCGGGGCCTCGAAAGCGGCGTTGGAAGCGGTGACGCGCTATGCGGCGGTGGAGTTTTCGCCGCTGAATATTGTGGTGAATGCGGTGTCGCCGGGATTAATTGACACCGACGCGATCACGCACTTCAAAAACGGCGCGATCATGATCAGCGAGGCGAAGAAGCGCACGCCGGCCGGCCGGTTGGTGGAGCCGCAGGATGTGGCTCAGCTCATCGCATTCCTGTGCAGCGATCAGGCCACTATGATTCGCGGCCAGGTGATCTTGATTGACGGCGGGTGGATGGTGGACGTGCGATGACGGAGTGGTTAGTGATTAGTGATTAGTGATTAGTTCAGAAAACTAACCACTAATGACTAACCACTAACGACTAATCTAATCGTCGGCCGAGCCCAACCCGATGATGGTGCGCAACACGGCCACCAGGCTGACGCCGATGCGCAGCATGTCGGCCGATTTCACCTCTGGCAAACGCGGGTTCCCGTTACGGTCTACCTGCACATCAGCCGAGCGCGCATACAGCCAGGCGGTCGCCAGGCCGACCACGGCACCAATCAAGCCGCCTTGAATCAGAAGTTTTGCTTTCCAGTCCATGAGAATCCTCTAGAGGTTGAGACCGTGTCTAAGACAGCTCAACACGATCTTGTCTCCACTCAGAGTGTATCTCATACAGCTCGACCAGCACGCCAAATGCACTTCGCGGATGGATGAAGGCATAGCGGGTGCCGTTGGCCCGGCTCACCGGCTCAGGGTTGATCAGCTCCACACCCCTGGCTTTCAGCGTCGCCATCATGCCCTGAATATCCTGCACCTCGATGCACAGGTGGTGCATGCCCTGGCCGTGCTTGCTCATCCACTTGGCGATGCCGCTGGCGGCCGGCACCGCGGTTGGAACCGCCGCCCCACTGTCTTCCAGCAACGGCTGCACCAGCTCAATATGGCTGTCGCCCAACGGCAAAAACGCCACCCGCACCCCTTCGCGCTCCACGGCCTCCACGCCCTGCAGCGGCAAGCCCAGCGCATCACGATAAAAACTCAAGGCCGCATCCAGGTCGTTCACGGCAATAGCGAGATGATTAATCTTCATAAAAGAAGCTGTTAGTGATTAGTCGTTAGTGATTAGTAACTGACTGCGAATGACTAACTGATGTTACGCAGAAGTCTCACACAAAGGCGCGAAAACGCTAAGAAAATAGACTTTGCGCCTTCGCGCCTTTGCGGGAAATCTGCAAGTAGTACGTAACATCCGTAACTAACGACTAACAACTAACAACTAACAACTCCCCTCAGTCTGTCGCTTCCGCCTTAAAGCTCTTGCCGCTGGCGATCATGCCATCGCACTCGGCAAAGTCGTCGTCTTTGAGATCACTGCCAACGACGACGTTGCGGCCGATCTTAAAGTCGGGCGGGATGATCGTTTCTTTGCCGACGACGGTGATGCCGCTTTCAAGCTCGTTTTCGTGGTTGATGGAATAGTCGTTGCCGTAGCCCACATGTGCATTACGGCCCACAACGACGCGCTTGTCGATGATGGCGCGGTCGATCACGGCGCCGGCCTCGATGACGGCGTCGGTCATGACGATGCTGTGGCGCACCACGGCCCCGCGCTGCACCCGCACGCCCGGCGAGAGCACCGAATATTCGACAAAGCCCTCGATGGTGCTGCCGTCGGTGATCATGCTGTGATTGACCGTGGCGCCCGTGCGAATGTTCACTGGCGGCCGCTCTTCCGAGCGGGTGTGGATGACCCACTCGCGATCCAACAGATCGAGCTTGGGCTGCTCTTCCAGCAGATCCATATGGGCCTGCCAGTAGCTTTGGATCGTGCCGACATCGACCCAGTAGTCGCCGTAGGGGAAGGCGAATACGCGGTAGTTATTGGCAATCATCTTGGGAAAGATGTCCTTGCCGAAGTCTTTGCTGCTGTCGGGGTTCTTGGCATCCTCGGTCAGCATTTGCACCAGCGTGTCATAGTTGAACACATAGATGCCCATGCTGGCCAGCGTGCCTTTGGGCTGCTTGGGCTTCTCATCAAACGCGATGATCCGAAAGTTAGGATCGGTCTGCATGATGCCAAACCGGCTGGCCTCTTCAATCGACACGCGCAAGGTTGCCACCGTCACATCGGCCTGCTTCTCCTGGTGAAACTGGGTCAGGATGGAGTAGTCCATCTTGTAGATATGGTCGCCGGACAGGATGAGCACGTAGTCGCAGCGGGCATTGCGGATGTAGTCCAGGTTCTGGTAGATGGCATCGGCATTGCCCACATACCAATCGCTATCCATGCGGCCCTGATACGGCTGAAGCACATACGCGCCGCCGTTCAAGCGGTCGAGGTCCCAGGGGGTGCCGTTGCGAATGTGGTCTTGCAGCGAGCGCGGCCGGTATTGGGTGGCGATGCCCACCGTATAGATATTGCTGTTTGAGCAATTGGAGAGGGGGAAGTCTATGAGGCGGTATTTGCCGGCAAACGGCACTGCGGGTTTCGCACGTTTGTTGCTCAATACACTTAGCCGCGTGCCACGGCCGCCCGCCAAAATCATCGCCAATGTTCGCATGAATTTTCTCCAACCCAACCAGTTTTAGATCGGCCTCACATCTGGGCG
>JBBQST010000047.1:0-15526 GCA_038213625.1 Thermoflexales bacterium | reverse complement strand
TCGCCCAGGTGCGTGGCGGTGTCCTGCCGTTCGATGTGGCGTTTGGCCGCCGCATCGGCAAGCTGCAAAATCTGGTCGCGGCGAATATCAATTGGCATGTTGGTGGTGAGTGGGCTTATGTGATGGCGTGATTCTAGAACGAATGTTCGCGGATTGGCAATGGGCAATTCATCGTAGAGACGGGCCGCTGGGCTGTCTTCTGAAAACCAAAGGCACAGAAAGAAGACGGCCCAGCGGCTCGTCTCTACAACAGTGTCGCCAAGGACTTGACGGAGATGCGTTCGCCAACGCACACAACGCCGGGTTTCTCGACCACGGCCAGCAACCCGCGTTTGTGTATGGCAGCCTTGGGAAATTGCGAGGCCAGACCAGCGCGCTCCGAAAATTGGGCTTGAATGACGCGGCCCGGCCCGATGCACGGCACATTTTCGGTGCTAATGACGATGACGGCACCGCCCTCAAAAAAGAGGCGCGTGGCTGGTGCCAGGGCGGTTAACTCTGGGATACCCTCAATCGCAAAATTGCTGCCGAGCCATTCTGGCAACACCTGCGCCAACTGCATGGCCGTGGCAATTTCGGCCAGCTCCTCCACTGACACCAGCGAGAGTTGGCGCTCGTTGCGAATGACGGTGCCGCGTTTGAAGTGCTTCACACGCCCATCGGCTTTGCGGGTGAAGCCGGCGTGCGAGTCGCCCTCGACGCCCTCGAAGGTCAGCGTTAATTCAGATCGCGCCGTCGTCAGCAGTGTGCCTTTTTGGTCCCCAACGTAGAGACCGACCACCACGCCTTGCGGGCTGGTTTCCAGCCGATCCGTCCCCATATTGCCTTCGCGAATCATGAACTAGACTGTACACCATATGAAGGGTAACAACACGAAGCGATTCGCGACGTTTGCACTATCGGCGCTGCTAGTGGCGGCACTTTCGATTCCATCTGCGGCGGCCCATGCGGCTCCTGTGGCTCAAACTCCGCCGGAGCGGATTCGCATCTATTCCAGCTTTCCGGCCGGCCCACAAGCCACCGCGCTCATCAATGCCATGAATCTGGCGTTGGAACAACAAGCGCGCAACGGTCTGGTGTGCCGTTCAAAATATCAGTTGGAGCATGTGCTGTTGAATGGGCCGACGGTGATTTCTGCAACGGCCAGCCTGACCGGCACTGCCATTGCGGCAACGCCAACCGCCCGCGCAACAACACGTCCGGTCAGCACCACGGTGGCCAGCCGGGCAAAGGTGGATGCGCAAACCGTGGTCAACGACCCTGACGCGATGTTGTTTTTTGGCACACTGGATGCGACGGCCGACAAGGTGATGTTGCCGGTCTTTGCCGCCGCAAATCTGCTGATGATCAGCCCCAGCGACGCCTACCCTGGCCTCACCAAGCCGTGGGATGCCGGCGAGCCGCAGGCCTATCAGCCCAACGGCACACTGGCCTTCGCCCGCGTCATTCCCTCTGATGATGTGCAGGGCGAGATGGGAGCCAAGTGGGCCAAGAGCATGGGCGTGCGGCGCGTCACCATCCTGCACGATGGCAGCGTACGGGGCAAAGGGTTGGCCGATGCGTTTCGGGCCACGGCCAAGTCTATTGGACTGATTGAAGAGGGCTACGAGGACCTGAAGGCTGCGGCCAGTAAGTCTGGATTGATTGACAAGATCAAAGGCAGCGAGGCGCAGATGGTGTATTTGGGAACGGCACCACCTACAGATGCCGGTGCATGGGTCAAAGCGTTGCGCGCGGCCGGCCTGGATGAGCTGTTAATTTTGGGCAACGATAGTCTGATCGACGGCGCGGTGATTCGCTCAACTGGGGCCGATGTGAACCGGCTTTTCGCCACGGCTCCAGGCTTTCCGCAAGCCAAGTTGCCGGCCAAGGGCAAACGCTTTTACACGGATTATCAGAAGCGCTATCAGACCGAGCCGTTGCCGATTGCCATTTACGGCTTCGAAGCCATGAGTGTGGCCGTGCGCGCCATCGGCTCGGTGTGCCAGAAGGATCGCGCCGCCATTCGCGCGGCTGTGTTGGCCACCAAGAATTTCAACGGCGTGTTGGGCACCTGGGCGTTCGAGCCGACCGGTGATATTAGCCTCAAGAGCATGCAGGGCTACCGCGTGGTGAGCAGCACGTGGGAAAGCGCTGGGCCGTTGATCTTCAAATAGCCAGCAGTTGTTGAGTTATGGAGAAGATCGTGCACGTGCACGTCGAACGTGTCACGTGCACGAATCTGAGTTCTCGCTCGCGAAAGCCAGATTCACACAATTGCGTTTTTGAAGTGCCTTGTGTAAAGTGGGCGTGCGTGCCCCGACGCGCCTCTAGCGGAATTTCGATCACGTCCCCGCAGCCATAATGCCGTTGCAAATGAATGAGGGCGTTGTAGAATCCCAATTCCAAAAGGTTAGGGCAGGATGAGAAGCCCTAAGAGTCTATTTGTCAAAAGGAGTGAAAACCCGTATGAAGAGCCCATTTAAATATGTTTTGCTGTCGGCCACCGTCGCTGCTTTGCTCAGCGCTTGCGCCACCGCCCCTGCGGCTGCGCCGGCCGCACCCGCTGCCACGGCAGCAGGTGCCGCGGCTGCAACTGAGGTCCCGGCGGCTGCGCCCGCTGCTGGTGGCGAAGTGATTCGCTTCTATTCGAGCCTGCCCCTGACCGGCTCGTCTGCCGCGCAGTCCATCACCCTGGTCAACGCCATCAAAATGGCGATTGAGCAGCAGACCGATGCCGGCAAGGTATGCGAAGGCAAATTCACCATCGACTATCAGTCGTTGGACGATGCCACGGCTTCGGCTGGCCAGTGGGATGCCTCGCAGGAACAGGCCAACGCCAACAAGGCGGTCGCCGATCCGGATGCCATGGTCTACATCGGCACCTTCAACTCCGGCGCTGCCAAGGTTTCGATTCCGATTTTGAACCAGGCCACCCCGCCGCTGGTCATGATCAGCCCGGCCAACACCAACGTGGGTTTGACCAAGCCATTTGATGCCGGCGAGCCCGAGAAGTATTACCCGAGCGGCAAGCGCAACTATGTGCGCGTGGTGACGGCCGACGATGTGCAGGGTTCGATTGCGGCCAAGTGGGCGCAGAGCCTCGGCATCAAGAAGATCTACATCCTCGATGACACCCAGGTCTACGGCAAGGGTCTGGCCGATGTGTTCGAGAAGACGGCCAAGGAAATTGGTCTGGAAGTGGCAGGTCGCGATGGCATTGACGGCAAGGCCTCGGACTACAAGGCTTTGGCCACCAAGATCAAGGGCACCGGCCCCGATGCCATTTACTTCGGCGGCATCACCCAGGCCAACGCCGGCCAGTTGTTGAAGGACATTCGCGCCGCCGGCATCACCGGCAAGTTCATCGGTGCCGATGGCATCCTCGACAAAGCCTTCATTGAGGCTGCGGGTTCCGACGTTGCTGAGGGCGTGATTGCGACTTTGGGCGGTACGCCGAAGGGTGACCTGCCGGAGAAGGGCAAGAAGTTCTATACCGACTACGCCGCCAAGTTCGGTGGCGAGCCCGAGGCTTACGCCATTTACGGTTACGAGTCGGCCAGTGTTGCCATCAAGGCCGTGAGCACGGTGTGCAAGAAAGATCGCCAGGCGATTTTGGACGCTGTATTTGCGACCAAAGACTTCGAGGGTGTGTTGGGTACCTGGTCGTTTGACGAGCGCGGCGACACCAGCCTGAGCGGCATGGTTGGCAACGAAGTGAAGGGTGGCGCGTGGACCGAGACGGGCGCTTTGACCTTCAAGTAAGCCTGAATCAGGTTTTGCCAGTTATTCCGCACGTGTTTTTTTAAGCACTACGTGAGTTAGATCAAAAGGGGAGTGGAGTCTCAACGGCTTCGCTCCCCTTTGCATATCAGGACACCGGCTTTTAACCCCTTTAACAATGCAAGACTCGGCTTTGAATGCTCCCTCAAAACCTCCCTCAACGGCTACTAAACTGGAATCCCGCCGCAAGATGGGCCGGGCCCTTCTGGTGGTGTGTATCGCCTATCTGGCTTTGCTCATTGGGCAGCCGGCAGGTTTGGATGTGCCTCGCATCGCCACCGACATTGCCAATAATCCCAGCGCCATTCCCCAGCAGTTGGTCACCGGCATCGCCAACGGTGCCATCATCGCCATCATCGCGCTCGGCTATACCCTGGTCTACGGCATCATCGAGCTGGTGAACTTTGCCCACTCCAGCGTGTTCATGCTCGGCTCGTTCACCTCATTGTTAGCGTTGTCTTTCTTCATCAATAAAAGCAGCAACGGCGCTATTAGCGCCCCATTCTGGGCAGCTTTGGTGTGCTTCATCCCGGCCATGATCGTGTGCGCGCTGCTGAACGCGGGCATCGAAAAGGTTGCCTATCGCCGCCTGCGCGATGCGCCCAAATTGATCGTGCTGATCAGCGCCATCGGCATGGACTTTATTCTGCAGAACGTGGGTTTGCAGTTGGGCGCGCTCGGCAAGTTGCCCCAGGTCAGCCCCATCTTTAATCAGTTGTCGGTGATGGGCAGCAACAACGCCAGCCCCAAAAGCTTCCCTCAAATCTTCAGCAATAACAATTTGCTTGACGCCATCTATCCGAATTTCCCGGTGCGGGTGACGGTGGCCGATGTGATGGTTGTGACCGTGGCCATCGTGTTAATGGTGGCGCTGCGCTGGTTTGTCCAGAACACGCGCGCCGGCAAAGCCATGCGCGCCACGGCTCAAAATCGCAACGCGGCCATGATCATGGGCATCAACATCGACAGCATCATCACGCTGACGTTCTTGATCGGCGGTGCGCTGGCCGGTGCGGCTGGCATGATGTTTGGCCTGTATAACGGCACGGCCGTGTTCACGATGGGATTCACCGCCGGGTTGCGCGCCTTCACGGCTGCGGTGCTAGGCGGCATCGGCAATATTACGGGCGCGGCGTTGGGCGGCATCATCATCGGCATTGTGGCCGCATTCAGCGATCAGTATTTGTCGGTGCGTTGGACCAACGCCTGGGTGTTTCTGATTTTGGTGCTGGTCATGGTGTTTCGTCCCACCGGTTTGTTGGGCCAGGAAGGCGGCGAAAAGGCTTAGGCCAAGGCGATTCCTATGAAGCAAAAACTACTCTCCAACGCCGAGGTGCTGGCCATTATTCTGATGGGCCTGATCGCGCTCATCATCGGCGGCTGGTCGGTCGTGGTGTTGGTGATTTTGGCCGGTGCACTGGTCGGCACCTCGGCTCCTCAGAATATGGCTGGCATGCGCCGCGCTGTTCTGGTGGGTGCCATTGTGTCTGGGGCCGTAGTGCTGTTCACGTTCGTGCGCAACACCTTTCTGGCCACCCTGCCCAAAGTCGATGCGATTCCAGTGGCATCCACTTCAGTGTTGGTCTACATCGGTGCCATCGCATTGGGCACCTTCACGGCCGTGTTGATCGCGTTTCTGCGCGCCCAGCCCAACGAGAACTTGCGGCGGTATGGCTTGCTGGCATTTGTGATTGTCTGCGCGGTGGCCTTTCCGTTCTTTGAGCGCGAGTCCAAGTTGTTGTGGGCCAACGCCGTCGTGGTCGCCCTGATCTTCACCGTGCAGGCGTTGGGTCTGAATATTGTGGCCGGCTACGCGGGTCTGCTGGACCTGGGCTACGTGGCGTTTTTTGCCATCGGCGGCTACTCCGTGGCGTTGCTGGCCTCGCCGCAATTTAACCTGCATGTCAGTTTTTGGCTGGTGATCTGGGTGGCGGCGGCCGTGGCGGCGATTTCAGGCTTTATTCTCGGTGCGCCAACATTGAGGCTACGCGGCGACTATTTAGCCATCGTGACGCTGGGCTTTGGCGAGATTGTGCCGATTGTGTTCAAGAACCTGGAGCGGGTGCAAATCTATGAGCCGATCACGTCGTTCATCGCCTGGCTGACCAGTAACCCGGCCATCAAGGTGTGTCTGGTGGGCTGTGAGAAAGCGCTCAACATCACCAACGGCACGCAGGGGATCAACCCCATCGACCGGCCGTGGTTTCCCGGCGTGGGCTTCTTTCAGACTGGCCAATACATTCCCTGGTATTTCCTGATCCTGTCGATTTTGGCGATCTCGGCCTTCTTCATCTCACGGTTGCGCGAGAGCCGGATTGGCCGGGCCTGGGTGGCCATGCGCGAAGATGAACTGGCCGCCAGCTCAATGGGCATTGACATTGTGCGCACCAAGCTGACTGCATTTACGCTGGGTGCGATGTTCAGCGGCTTTGCCGGCGCGTTCTACGGCAGCTACGTCTCGTTCATCTCGCCCGATGCCTTCGAGTTCAGCGTGTCCGTCATCGTGCTGTCGATGGTGATTCTGGGCGGCACCGGCAGCATCGTCGGCGTCATCCTGGGTGGCCTCATCATCAAAATTGTGGACTTGCTGCTGCTGGAGAAATTGCAGTTGTTCATCGGCGGCGTGCTTGAGGCAACGATCTTTCAAGGCATTCAATCGCAAGGTCTGGAGAACTTCCTGTCATCGCTACTCGACGTGTCGCAATACAAACTGCTGTTCTTCGGCCTCATTCTGGTGGTCATGATGTTGGTGCGGCCGCAAGGTCTGGTGCCTGAATCGATGGTCAAGTCGAAGGGTAAAGGAGTGACTAGTAATTAGTCCTTAGTTGTTAGTGATTAGTTAACAGATCGGATTTCCCAACGGCGAACGCTAGATCTGACACTAACTACTAACAACTAACCACTAACGACTAATAACTAAAATGGCAGACTTACTGATTGCATCCAACCTGACCAAACGATTTGGCGGCCTGACCGCGGTCAATCACGTGAACTTCACGATTGAAGAAGGCATGATTGCGGGCTTGATTGGCCCCAACGGCGCGGGCAAAACCACGTTCTTCAACATGATCACCGGCGTCTACACGCCCAGTGAGGGTGGCATCATGTTCGACAACCAGAACGTGAGCGGCCTCAAACCCAACATCGTGCAGGCGCGCGGCATCAGCCGCACCTTCCAGAATATTCGCCTGTTTGGCCAGATGAGCACGCTCGAAAATGTGTTGGTCGGCATGCACACCAAACTGCACGGCAACATTCTGGAAGCCTTCTTTCGGCCGCCCCGCGTCATGCACGAAGAGCGCGACGCCGAGGTGAAGGCGCTGAAGATGCTGGATTTCGTGGGCCTGGGCCAGCGCTATGCCAACACCGCCGCTCGCAACCTGTCCTATGGCTTGCAGCGCCGGCTGGAGATTGCGCGTGCGCTCGCCTCCAACCCTAAATTGCTGCTGTTGGATGAGCCGACGGCCGGCATGAACCCACAGGAGAAAAAGGACCTGACGGAGCTGGTGGATCAGGTGCGCCGGGAACTCGGCACCACCGTGCTGTTGATCGAGCACGACATGAAAGTGGTCATGGGCATCAGCGACCGTGTGACGGTGCTGGACCACGGCGAGAAGATTGCCGAAGGCCTGCCCAAAGCCGTGCAGAACGACCCCAAAGTGATTGAGGCCTATCTGGGCCAGGGTGCCGCAGCCGAAGGCGCGTAGTTTTCTTAGAGTAAGTTTTCGAGTGATTTTCAGCTTGTTATTGCCGAATAGGTAAGGAGCTTTGAGATTTTCTGAAAGCTCAAAGCTCTGTTTCGGCATCACTTCTTGCGCGAAGGAACCCATTTTGCCCTGCGTTTAGAACAGCGAGGCGCAAGTGGAAAGTCTTTAAGTTGCCACGTCATTCCCGCGCAGGCGGGAATCTAGGCGTAACCCCAGCACAGGGCAATTCGAAAGTCGCTTGACAGGGAATGAGATGTCATTTGCACGACCTTGTCGTAGGGGCGTCCGGCGGACGCCCCTACCATTACTCAATACCGACTTTCGAATAGCCGTAACCCCAGCACACCAGTAGATGACGGTGCTGGACCACGGCGAGAAGATTGCCGAAGGCCTGCCCAAAGCCGTGCAGAACGACCCCAAAGTGATTGAGGCCTATCTGGGCCAGGGTGCCGCAGCCGAAGGCGCGTAGTTTTCTTAAAGTAAGTCTTCGACTGATTTTCAGCTTGTTATTGCCGAATAGGTAAGGAGCTTTGAGCTTTTCTGAAAGCTCAAAGCTCTGTTTTGGCATCACTTCTTGCGCGAAGGAACCCATTTTGCCCTGCGTTTAGAACAGCGAGGCGCGAGTGGAAAGTCTTTAAGTTGCCACGTCATTCCCGCGCAGGCGGGAATCTAAGCGTAACCCCAGCACACCAGTAGATGACAGTGCTGGATTCCCGCCTGCGCGGGAATGACGGCTTCGGCTCTAAGTTTTGACGCCCTGTTTATACTGTCTTCGTTGCTCATGCCCAACATCAACCTCAGCATCCTGGTCCAGTTGCTGAACATCGGCCTTACCAACGGCGCCATCATCGGCCTCAATGGGATTGCCGTCACGCTCATCTACAGCACGGCCCGCACCATTAATCTGGCCCACGGCGACATCTTTGCGCTGTTAACGGTGTTGGTCGCGACCGTTGTCACTGGGCTGGGTTTGAACATCGTGTTGCCCGTGGGCAGCCTGATCGGCGGCGTGATTCTTACGCTACTGGTCAGCATCATCGTTGGCGCGTTGTTGAGCGGCGGCATCGAGCGAATTGCGTTCCGGCCCTTTCGCGAAGGGGCGCAGTCGACAACGGCGGGCACGCCACTGGGGCCACTCCTGGCCACCCTGGGCATCTCGTTCATGCTCTACCAGTTTGCGCTGATCTGGCGCACCTGGTTGCCGAGCTGGCAGCCGGGCGAGCATCGCAGTGTGCCGGGCATTCCCGAGGTGCCGCTGCAAAGCATTGCCGAGCTCATCCCCGATATCAATCTCATCAAGCTGCTCGGCATTCCCCTCGATGCCACCGTCACCCTCAAAGATGTGCTGGTGATCGTGATTGCGTTTGTGTGCGCGCTGGGCATGATGTGGATTATTCAGCGCAGCAGGCTGGGCCAGGCCATTCGCGCCGTGTCGCAAGACCCCCGGCTGGCGCGGCTGGTCGGCGTCAACTCCGACCGCGTGTTCTTCCAGGTGTTTCTGCTCGGCGGTGCCATGACCGGCATCGCTTCGTTCGTGTTCACAGCCTATTACACCCATCCCTTTGCCCAGCACGGCGCACAAAGTGGGTTGATCGCGCTCACGGCCGCCATTTTGGGTGGGGTGGGTAATCCGGTTGGCGCGCTGTTGGCGGGGTTGCTGATCGGGGTGGTCTCGGCCTTTAGCGATTACACCCTCCAAACGCAGTGGACGCCGGTGCTGGTGCAAGTGCTGCTGGTGGCGCTGCTGATTGTGCGGCCGCGCGGGTTCGGTGGCGATGACGCGGCAGAAGCCGTTGCCGAGGGTGACTCGGCGATTTCGCTGCGGCTGAATTTGTCGGCGCTGTTGCCGGGTCATATTGGCAAACGGGCGCGGGTGGCCACGCTGGCATTGCTGGGACTGGCGCTGGTGTATCCGCTCATCGGCCGCGCCATTGGCAACTATCAGGAAACCGTGCTCACCACCATCATGGCGTTCATGATCATGGCGCTGGGCCTGAATATTTTGTTGGGCTTCGCCGGCGTCCTGGATCTGGGCTTTGCGGTCAGCTTTGGCATTGGCGCGTATACAGCCGCATTTCTGACCAATGGCTATGGCTGGGTGGCCACCACGTTTGGTCTTCCCTCCGGCCAACCGATGGGGTTTCAGGCCGTGCTGCTGATCAGTGCGACCGTGGCAGGGCTGTTTGGCGTGCTCAACGGCCTGCTGACGTTGCGAGTGAAGGCCGATTACCTCGCTATCGTCACCTTGGCGTTGGGGCAGATGAGCGTGTCGCTGCTGAACAACCTGAGTCAGCTGACGGGCGGCTTCCAGGGCATCTCGGCGCTGCCGGCTCCACGCCTGTTGGGTTACAGTCTCAAGTCGCCCATCGAGCAGTATTACCTGGTGCTGATATTGGTCGTGTTGCTGGCGATTGCGGCGCAACGCGTCATTCGCTCGCGCATAGGCCGCGCCTTTACGGCCATGGGCATCGACGAGATGGCCGCGGCCAGCTGTGGGGTGAATGTGGCTCAGACGCGCATCGCGGCGTTTGCGCTCAGCACGGCGTTTGCCGGGGTGGCAGGGGCCATTTTTGCCAACACTGCCACGTTTATTGCGCCGGAGCTGACGGACTTCCCGGTGTCGTCGCAGGCGCTGGCCATGGTGATTTTGGGCGGGGCCGGCAGCATTCCCGGCACCCTATTCGGCGGACTGCTCATCGCCGCCTACGACCGCATCTTCATACCGCTTCTGGGGTCGTTGATTGCGCCATTACAAGGCGGCTCGTTGGGTATCTTTGATGTGCGCAATCTGAACTACCTGTCGTTTGGCCTGGCCTTGTACATCACTGTGCTGTTAAGGGCGCGCACGAAGCAGGCGCCAGAGCTAACGGCCAAAAGTGGCTGACCCTGGGCGATCTGACCATTGATTTGTATTCTCAGCTCAAATACCAATGCCAAACTAATCCCACTTGTATAATCTCGTAAGCTCAAGTGGAGAGATGTGGACCCTAACGTAATAATTGTAGATTCAACCCTACGTAACCGATTACACAATAGTCTGCACATAACAAATGAGAGCACTGAAGCGATTGCACAACTGACTCCAGATCAAGATATCTCGATGTTGCGCCTCGTTCCGGGTCTGTCTTTGCGAAAGCAATTGCCTGCCGACTGGACCATCGATTACGCCGAACCTCGTTTATCCGAGCTAATTCCCAATGTGCGCGCTGCCACTGTCGCGGCGTTGCAAGCACCTCTTTCGTCCATCAAACTGTCCGAATACTGCGATCCCCAAACCCGGGTGGTCATTGTGATGGGTAGCATGCCGTCGGCCTTGGCGCATAAGTTGTTGGGGCCGGTGTTGGATGAGGTGAAACGCGGCGGCACGGCTGCCGCGCGCATCACCATCCTAATTGCCACTGAAGAACAATGCGTGGAGATTGCCGCGCAGGTGGCCGGCCAGGCTCAAGTGGTGGTCAATGACGTGAGCGAGCCGTCGGAACACGATGACCTTGGCAACTTGCAGGGCGTGCCGCTGCGGCTGAACTATCGCGTGGCCGAGGCCGATGTGCTGGTGGTGATTCATGCCGTCGTCTCTGACGCATTCGCCATCTACACCAATACCGGCACCGCCCTCATCAGCACTGCCGCAGGTGCCGCCACCCAGAACGAGCTGCGGGATGCCCGCTTTCTAGCCGAAAATGTAGGCTTGCACGGCCACATTCGCGATCTGTCCTACCAGCGCGTCCTGGCCGATACCGCCCACCGTGCCGGCCTGAAGTTTGCCGTGGGTGTGGTGTTGGACGAGCACGACGGCGTCATGGTGATTCAGGCGGGTGAGCCCATGGCTGTCAATGACTTGTTGTTGCCGACGGCTCAAAGCCTGCGCGAGGCGGTTGTCCCGCACGACGACTATGACATTCTGTTTGTTGAATCGGATGATCGGCCCTTGAACCTGTTTGAGACCAGCGCCATTGTGGCCCGGCTGGGGAATATGCCCAGCTCGCCGTTGATGTATGGCGGGGTCATGGTGATGGAAGTGGCGGCCGATGATCTGGACCGTGTCACAGGGCTGAGTGGACCTGTTGCGGCGTCGGCTCAGCATTTCTATGATGCCATGGGCATGACTTCGACCCCGGACGAGGTGCTGAAGTTTCTGGACCGCCATGTGCTCAAAATCGGCGAAGAGCAGGCCTATTTGTTTGCCAAAGCTCTGGAGCACTACAAGGTCATTTTTGTGGGCGAACAGGCCGATGACCTGGCCCGGCTATGCCACTGCCTGTCGGCCCGTGACTGGCGCGATGGGGCCGAGCTGGCCGAATCGCTGGTTGGACACCGCCCTCGTACACTGATTGTGTCCCGGCCGCGCTTTACAATTCCGCTGTTGGGTGGGCCGACCCTGAGTGATCTGGATGAAGATCTAGCAGATTCAGACCCCGTGGACGCCGTCGTTGCCGGTGTGGATGATAATGATTCAAGTACTAGCAACATGGACGCTTTGCTACAGGACATGTTGAGAGGCGTAGACGGGCGAACTGATCCTGATCAGGATGGGGCGGATTGGATAGACGATGTGGAGCGATTATTTAACACCAAAGACCCTTGACGAGACCATTGAACTCCTTGCGGCCCATGCGCCACATGCCCGTTTGATTGCCGGCGGAACAGATTTAGTGATCGAATTAGATCGCGGCCTCCGCACCGTTCAAACCCTGATCGATATCTCACGACTTCACAAACTCAGCCCCGTTTCACTGGATGCAGAAGGCCGGATTCATCTGGGGGTGGCGGCCACCCACAATGATGTGCTGGCCTCGGCGTTGTGTGTGGAGCGCGCCTTTCCGCTGGCACAGGCTTGCCGACGCATCGGTGCTCCCCAGATTCGCAACC
Organism: Thermoflexales bacterium; assembly: GCA_038213625.1. Lineage (GTDB taxonomy): Bacteria > Chloroflexota > Anaerolineae > J036 > Brachytrichaceae > JANMVQ01. Next base: position 3,188 of record JBBQST010000047.1, on the reverse strand, counting down.
GCGGCACCATCGCCGGCAATCTGGTTACCGCCTCGCCGGCCAACGACAGCATTACCCCCTTGATGGTATTGGATGCTGTGCTGACCCTTCGCTCCGTGCGCGGCAAGCGGGTGGTCAAGCTGGTCGACTTCTATACTGGCGTGCGCCGCACCGTTTTGCAACCCGATGAGATGCTGGTCGATATTGCGTTCAAGGCGTTGCAACCGAATCAGCGCGGCTGCTACCTCAAACTGGCTCTGCGACGCGCCCAGGCGATTTCGGTGGTGAACTGCGCCGTGGTGCTGACGATGGAGGGGGCACGGGTGGTTGAGGCGCGAATTGCGCTGGGCGCGGTGACCCCGACCATTGTGCGGGTCAGTGCGGCTGAGGCTTCCCTGGTCGGCCACGCGTTGGATGCCGGCCACATCTCCCACGCGGCCGAGTTGGCGCGCCAGGCGGCCAGCCCCATTAGCGACGTGCGTTCGACGGCGGAATATCGCGCCGAGATGGTGCAAGCGCTGGTGAGCCGCGCCTTACATCAGCTGGCCGATAGAACTGAACGCGCCGAGTGGAGCGATGAGCCGGTGTTGTTGGATGTGGGTTCAGGGCCGGCTTCATCCACCCAGATTCACACCGAGGAACAGACCTCACAATCGGACAAAACACTGGATTTTCAGGTCAATGGCCGGCCGTATCACCTTCAAGAGAACTCCCCCGGCGGCAAAACATTGCTGCGGCTGTTGCGCGAAGACTGCGGACTGATTGGCACCAAGGAAGGTTGTGCCGAGGGCGAATGCGGCGCGTGCACGCTGCTGCTGGATGGCAAGGCCGTCATGTCGTGCCTGGTGCCAGCCCCGCGGGCGCAGGGTGCTGAGATTGTCACCATTGAGGGTGTCGGCGGTGTCGGACGTGTCAGCGGTGGCGTGCAGGATGGCACTTTGCATCCGTTGCAGACCGCGTTCATCCAATACGGCGCGGTTCAGTGCGGCTACTGCACACCCGGCTTCATCATGTCCGGTGCTGCGCTCCTCGTCGAGCACGCGCATCCCACCGAGGATCAAATCAAGGAAAGCATCAGCGGAAATTTGTGCCGCTGCACCGGCTACTACAAGATTCTGGAAGCCATGCGGGCCGCGGTGCCTGGCGTGGCCGTGGTGGCGTGACCCACCTGTGCGGGTCAATCTCGCTCTAATCTGCTTTGCTCGTTCGCGTAAAATTAATTTAACACGCATGGCATCACAACAACCGGTAGTCTCGCTCAAAGGCGTCAATCAGATTTTCGGCAATGGCAGCCAGAATCAAACGATCGCGCTCAAAGATATTGAACTTGACATTCAGCCCGGCGAGTTCATCTCACTCATCGGCCCCTCCGGCTGCGGCAAGAGCACCTTGCTGCGCGTCGTGGGCGATCTGATCCAGCCCACCAACGGCGACGTGCGGGTCAACGGCAAGCCGGCGCCACAAGCACGCCTGGACCGCGACTACGGCATGGTGTTTCAATCGCCGGTGTTGTTCGAGTGGCGGACGGTGCAACACAATGTTGAACTTCCCCTGGAAGTGCTGAAGATCAACAAAGCCGAGCGTGAGCGGCGGGCCAGGGAGATGCTGGAACTGGTGGAACTCAGCCAGTTTCTGAAGCACCATCCGTGGCAGTTGTCGGGCGGCATGCAGCAGCGGGTGGCCATTGCGCGCGCGTTGGCGTTCAAGCCGCCGTTGTTGCTGATGGACGAGCCGTTTGGTGCGCTGGATGAGATCACCCGTGAACGGTTGAACGACGAGCTCTTGAAGATTTGGGCGCGCACCAAGACCACGATTATTTTCGTCACGCACTCCATTTCCGAAGCCGTGTTTCTCTCGTCGCGAATCGTGGTGATGAGCGCGCGGCCGGGCCGCATCACCAAGCTGATCAATATCGATCTGCCATACCCGCGCGACATCGCCACCCGCGAGAGCCGGCGCTTCTTTGAGCTGGCCACCGAGGTGCGCGAAGCCCTGCGCGCGGGCGAAGCTTCGCGCGCCGGTGAGTCGGAGAAATTGCATTGATGAAGACGAAGGGGTTTCAGTATTACCTGCCCACCATCGTTGTGTTTTTTGCGGTGCTGGCGATCTGGGAAGGCGGCGTGCGCGTCTTCAATATCCAGCGCTTTTTGCTGCCGGCTCCCAGTGTCATCTTCACCGCCTTTATCGACATATTTCCCCGGCTGATCAGCAGCGCGCTCTACACCTTTCGCGGCGCGGTGTTGGGTATGCTGATCGGCAGCATTGCCGGCATCCTGCTGGCATTCACCACAGTTCGTTTCGCCCTCATTCGCGAGGGGCTGCTGCCATTTGCAATTGCGGCCAACTCGGTGCCGATTATTGCCTTCGCGCCGATCATGAACAACTGGTTTGGCCTGACCAATCAGTTGAGCAAGATCATGATCGTGGCGGTTATTGTGGTGTTCCCGATGATGATTAATGTGGCGCGGGGTCTGGTGCTGGTGGAGCCGGCCAAACTGGAGTTGATGCGCAGCTATGCCGCCACGCCGCTGGAGGTGTTGCTGAAAGTGCGCATTCCCAATGCCCTGCCGTTCTTCTTCAACGCACTCAAGATTTGCAGCACGCTTAGCCTGATCGGCGCGATTGTGAGCGAATACTTCGGCGGGCCGCGCGGCACACTGGGCGTGTTCATCACCCAGGAGGCGGCGCTATTCAAGTTTGCCAATGCCTGGGCCGCCATTATTATTTCTGCCATACTGGGCATGCTGTTCTATGTGCTGATCTTGTTGCTGGAGCGGGTGTCGATTCCCTGGCACGCCTCGGCGCAGAACGCAAACGAGGCTTGACTCGCTGTCCTATCGCGTAACATTCACGCCCACAGAAATAGGGGGAGGTGATTTACTACCAGAACCGCTGAACTGCCTTTGCCCACCATCTGTCAGCCACGCCGCTGGACTCTGTTTGTCGCGACAATTCGCGAATGCTAACTATTGGCCCGTATAACAAAAAGGAGAAATTTAGAGTATGAAGACCTCTCACCCACAGACCAAGTTGATGGGATCGCTGGTCGCCCTGGCCGTGCTGATGGCGGCCTGTGCAGCACCGGCAACCCCTGCACCCGCCGCACCCACCCCTGCACCTGCGGCTGAAGCCACTGTTGCGCCGACCGAGGCAGCCGTCGCTGCCACAGAAGCTGCCCCGGCCGAACCCACGGCCGAAGCCACCGTTGC
>JBBQST010000046.1:0-15603 GCA_038213625.1 Thermoflexales bacterium | reverse complement strand
CCGCAACATTTCGATAGACGATGTGGGCAACGCCGCCGCCTACCTGTGCAGCGATCTTGCCTCAGGTGTGACCGGTGAGATTCACTACGTTGATGCCGGCTACAGCGTGGCCGGTTTCCCAGCAACGGACGAGTAAATACTGATTCCGTAACTGCTCAGCACCAGATTTATAGACAGGATTTACAAGATGAAAATCCGCTCTCAACCTTGTAAATTCTGTCCAAAATGCCCCCCTTCTTGGGACTGATTTAAGAGGACGAACGAGAAATTCCCGTCGCTTTAGCGCGGGGAGTTGTCAAACTCATATGCGCAGGTATCCTTTTGTTCAGGTTGATGCTTTTACGACCACGCCGCTGACCGGCAACGCCTGCGCTGTCGTGTTCGATGCCGACACGTTGAGTGAGGCGGAGATGCAGGCGATTGCTCGCGAGCAAAATTTGTCTGAGACGGCTTTTGTGCTGAAATCGACTCTCGCCGATGTGGGCGCGCGCTATTTCACGGTGTCCGAGGAGATTCCGCTGGCCGGCCATCCCACCGTGGCCACCATTCACGCCCTGGTCGAGGCCGGCCGCATCAAGCTCACCGGCGCGCACACCCAGATCACACTGGAGCTGCGGGTGGGGCCGATCCCGATCGATATCTATGAGGCGGATTCAAGCGGCACCCCGCGCCGCATCATCATGTCGCAGAAGAAGCCGCAATTTTTGCGCATCTATTCGACGGATGACGTGCTGCCCGGTTTTGGGCTTGGCCTCGATGACATGCTGCCCGATGTGCCCATTCAAACGGTCAGCACTGGCACGCCGCAGTTGATGATTGCGGTCAAAGACCACGCGGCACTGCGCCGGATTCAACTGGATACGCCGTGGCTGACCCGCCTGCGTGCCATTGGCGATTACTTCAGCATTCACGTCTTCTGCCCACACGGCTTATCGGAAGACGCGAGCACCTTCGCCCGCCATTTTGGGTTGCCGCCCGATATGGCCGAGGACCCTTTCACCGGCTCCGCCACCGGTGGCATGGCCGCCTATTTATGGCACTACGGCGTGCTCAAGACCCCCAAGTTTATTGCTGAGCAGGGGCATTGGTTGAGCCGGCCTGGTCGGGCTCAGGTGGAAGTGGTGGGGCCGCGTGAGGACATCCAGACCGTGAAGGTGGGTGGGCCGGCGGTCTCGGTGATTCGGGGTGAGATGACGCTGGCTTAAGCGAATCGGCGTCGGAGCGACAACCTGTAGGTGGCCCCAAACTTCCCGCTCACAATGGCACTTGGTGGCAGTTCGTTTTTGCCGTAGCATGCGCCACTGTGATTTGCGTATCTGAACTCAATATCTACCCCATCAAGAGCTGCAAAGGCACGGCGCTGCAACAGGCCGAGATCGGCCCCTACGGCATCGTCGGCGACCGTGCGCTCATGGTGACGACGCCCGACGGCAAATTTATCACCCAGCGTGAGCTGGAACGCATGGCGCTGATTCGGCCCGTGTTGGGCGAGGACGGCAGTGTCACCCTCACCGCCCCCGACATGGCCGCGCTGAATGTGAGGCTGAGCCGCGAGGGGACACGCCTGACCGGCCAGGTGTGGCGCAGCACGGTCAGCGTGGCCGATCAGGGTGAGGCCGCGGCCGAGTGGCTCTCTACATTTTTGGGCCAGCCGTTGCGACTGGTGGGTCCGGCATCCGACTTCACCCGCAAGCTCAATCCCGACTATGCCAAACGCGAGCGTGATGAGACGGCGTTTGCCGATGGCTATCCGGTGCTGCTGATCTCGCAGGCGGCGCTGGACGAGTTGAACGAGCGGCTGATTGTCAAAGGGGCTGAGCCGGTGCCGATGAATCGCTTCCGGCCCAACATCGTGGTCAGTGGCTGTGAGGCATTTGCCGAGGACACCTGGACGCAGATTCGCATCGGCGAGGTTGTGTTTGATCTGGTCAAGCCGTGCCCGCGCTGCCCGATTCCCACGATTGATCAGGAGGCCGGCGTGCGCACGCGCGAGCCCATCAAGACATTGAATGAGTATCGCCGCACGGCCGATGGCAGCGTCATGTTTGGCCAGAACCTCATCCACGCCAATGCCGGGCGCTTTCAGGTGGGCGATGAAGTTGAAGTGTTGGGCGTGCGATGAATTATATTGACCATTGTCCATTTGCGATTGACCATTGAAGTTTTAGCAAATCGTCGATGGTCAATGGTCAATGGTCAATGGTCAATCGATGATGTCGCCTCAATCCAAATCCGCCAACCCGCTGGCCCTGCCCATTGCCATCTTCGGCATCTGGGTCATGTGGGGCTCGATGTATTTCTTCACCCATGCGGCGCTGGCCGAGTGGCCGCCGTACTGGCTGGTCGGCTCGCGTTTCCTTGTCGCTGGCCTGGTCACATTTGCCTTCCTGCACATCCGCGCTCGGACGCAACCCCAAACTCAAGCGCCACTCCCCAGCCGCCGGCAGGTGCTGAATTGCGGCATCATGGCGGTGTGCTTGTTGGTGCTGGGCACGGGCAGCACCGTGTTTGCGCAGCAGTGGAACACCAGCGGCCTGGCCTCGACCCTGGCCGCCACCGCCACCATCTGGATCGCGCTGTTCATGGGTTTCGTGGGCAAGTGGCCGCGGCCGGTGGAATGGGCGGGCATTCTGATTGGGTTTGCGGGTGTGATTTTGCTCAACGCCGACATCGGCATGCGGGGCAGTTTGATTGGGCCGGCGATTGGCCTGTTTGGCACCCTGAGCTGGTCGGCCGGCTCCGTGCTCAGCCAGAAGCTCGATCTACCCACCGGCTGGATGCGCACCTCGCTCCAGATGCTCATCGGTGGCGCGCTGTTGCTGGTGATCAGCCTGGTGAGAGGCGAGCACGTCACCCTGGCCGTGTCGGCTCAAACCTATGGCGCGTGGGGGGTGTTGATCTTTGGGGCGTGTCTGGGTTTCGGCAGCTACATGTATCTGCTCAGCCAGTCGCGCGTGTCGCTGGCCACCAGCTACGCCTACATGAACCCGGCCGTCGCCCTATTGCTCGGCACATTCATTGGGCATGAGCCGATTACGCCATTCGAGCTGGCCGGCATCGCCATCATTCTCATCAGCGTGGCCTTCATCTCTATTGCCAATGTGCGCCACGCCTCCTCGATTCGCCGCGAGGTGGGGCAACCCGCGGCACAAGAGGTCGTCAAAAGCGTGTGAGCGTTTATGGCCAGGATCATGCACGCCGTGCACGATCCTGGCTGTCCAAAATGCGGTAGAATCGCGCCCCGCGCAACTCAAATTGCGCGATTTCACATATTTCACACAATGGAGTAGCAGCCGTGAGTAGGCGATGCTGCGGAGCCTTCATCGGCTCAATCGCAGTCTGGCGCTCATGGGCGGCTGAATAGGAGCAACAGAATGGCAGAGTTAATCAACCTTACAGCCGAGCCGCGCGTCAGCGTTGGGTTTGGCGTCAAAGCCTTGCGCCGCAGTGGCAAGGTGCCGGCCGTGATCTATGGCCATCGCATCGCCCCAACGCATATCCAGTTGGAAGATCGCGAAGTGTCCAACGCCCTGCGCAAAGCCGGTCGCAACACCCTGATCACGCTCAACGTCGCCGGCTCTGGCCCCAAAATGGTGCTGGCCCGCGAAATTCAACGCAACGCCATCAAGCGCACCCTCGTCCACATCGACTTCTATGAAGTGTCGATGAACGAGACCATTCGCACCCAGATTCGAATTATCCTGGAGGGCGTGCCGCCCGAGGTCAAGGCCGGCACGGGTGTGTTGCTGCAGGAATTGCCACTGGTCGAGATCGAGTGTCTGCCCAGCCAGCTGTTCAACAGCATCACGCTGGACATCGCCAACCTCAAGATCGACGATGTCATCCGCATCCAAGATCTGGTGGTGCCCGAGGGCGTGCAGGTGCACCACGATCCTGAAGCTGAAGTCGTTCGCCTCTCACGCTTCGTCGAGACGAAGGAAGAGGAAGTGGTTGCCGAAACCAGCGATGTCGAAGTGATCGAGAAGGGCAAGAAGGACGAGGAAGCCGCCGACGAGAAGAAGAAGTAGCGCCTGCGCACGACTTCACTTCCCCACTTATGACTCCAATGAAAGCCCGCGCATGCGGGCTTTTTTGTTTACGCATGGGTTACACTGTTGGCATGTCTTTTGCGCGCAGACTGGCCATGCTGCTCGTCACAGTTGTCATCGGTGTTGCCATGTCCGCCTGTGCCGTGCCCGCTGAACCCACGGTTGAATTTAATCCGTTGCAGTCACCATTGCAAACCGCTCCACCCACCACCCAGTCTCAGACCACGGTTGTGGCCGTGCTTGTGCCGACGAATTCGCCCGCGCCAACCAATTTGCCAGGGGCACCCGCAGCACCCATCCCCACTGTGCCGCCGGCCACATCGATTGTGAACGCGCCCGATATTGTGGTCAGTGCACCGACCAACACGACCGTCGGCACGCCCACCGCCACGGCTCCCATTCCCTTTGGCACCATCTCACCCACGTTGCTGACCTCGACCGCGGTCGTGGCCACGATTACGGCGCTGGCCGCATCGCCCACCTATCCCCCCACAGATACGCCGCGCCCACGTCGCCGGCCCGTCATCATCGGTGCAGCAGGGGATTCAGTGCCGCCGACCACGGCACCAGACCAGACCGGCATCACCGTGCAAACCAAATCCAACCGCGTGTTTCCTGGCGGCCCGGCCACCCTCACCGTTAAAACCCAGGCCAGGGCCGATTGCGAGTTGAGCAATATTCGCATGGACGTGAGCGGCAAGGAAGTGCTGGAGCCGATCAGCAGCGGCTCGGCGCGCACGGCCGGTAGCGATGGGGCGATTGCGTGGATCTGGACGGTGGATGCCGATGAATCGTTTGGCGACATGCGCCTGGTCATCATGTGCCCCAACGTCGGCGTGAAGCAAATCAGCATGGAGGTCAGCCAGTAAAGACAAGGCAGCACTCCTATGAACCTTACAAACGAGATGTATCGCGAGCAAATGCTCGACCATTACGAAAGTCCGCGGCATCAAGGCACACTTACTGCGCCGGACGGCAGCTTTGCCGATTCCAACCCGATGTGCGGCGACCGCATTCGCATCGAGGTGCAACTGGATGAGACCGGCACTGTGCTGGCCGATGCGGCATTTACCGGCGACGGTTGCATCGTGAGCCAGGCCGCAGCCTCGTTGTTGTTGGACGATGCCGTCGGTCAGTTGGTCACGACGATTGAAGCGTTGGAGCCGCAACACGTATTAAAGCTGATTGGAATGCCATTGACGGCACAACGCGTAAAATGTGCTTTACTGTCGTTCAAGGTGCTGAAGGCGGCGCTCCATGAGGCGCGAATTCAAAGCCCTCCAGCACAGTCCGCAGATTCGACTCATTCAACAAATTCAACTCAATCCTAGTCATGCGTTGTCTCATCGTCTCCGACATCCACTCTAACTTAGCAGCTTTTGAAGCGGTCTTGGCCGATGCCAAGCGCAAAGACCTGGATTACGACATCGTGTGGTGTTTGGGTGACGTGGTGGGTTATGGCCCCGACCCCAATGAGTGCATCGAACTCCTGCGCACGCTGCCGCACGTGTGCCTGGCCGGCAACCACGACTGGGCCGTGCTGGGCAAGCTCGATCTGGAGACGTTTCACGAGAATGCTGCCTATGTGGTGCGCTGGACCCAGGGCTGCCTGACGCCGGAGAATTTAACCTATTTGAAGGCGCGGCCTGAGGAGCTGGAACAGGGTGACTACCATCTGGTGCACGCCAGCCCGCGCGAGCCGATCTGGGAATACATTACCGATGTGAATGTGGCTGAGGATAACTTTGGCTTTATTCACGAACCGTATTGCCTGATCGGCCACACCCATGTGCCGGTGATCTTTGTCAAGGACGGCCGCACCAAAAATGTGCGCGCGTCATACCCCAACTTTGGCGGGCCGACCGCGCTCAAGCCCAATTGCCGCTACATCATCAACCCCGGCAGCGTCGGCCAGCCCCGCGATGGTGACCCACGGGCGGCCTACGCCCTCCTCGACACCACCGAGCTCACTTGGTCCCCTTACCGTGTCGAATACCCCATCAAAATCACCCAGGACAAAATGCGCGTGCTGAAGATTCCTGGCCGGCTGATCGATCGGTTGGAATACGGCAGATAAGAATTTATTCATTTGATGACTTGCTCACTGGTTCATTTCTCAAATGAGCCAGTGAACACCTGAATAAATGACCCAATTCTGAAATGGCCAAACTTCGCCTCGACGTGCTGCTGGTCTCACGCGGGTTGGCCGAGAGCCGCGATTGGGCGCAGCGGCTCATTCGCGCCGGCGAAGTGCGGGTGAACGATCAGGTCATCGATCAGCCGGCCAAGCTTGTGGCCGACGATGTGGACGTGGCCATCAAACAACCGCCCAAATATGTCTCGCGCGGCGGCTTTAAATTGGAAGCTGCGCTCGATGCGTTTGAGATTTCGCCACAAGGCTGGGTGTGCGCGGATGTGGGCAGCAGCACCGGCGGTTTTACCGACTGCCTGTTGCAGCGCGGTGCCGCCAAAGTCTACGCACTGGATGTGGGCACCGGCGTCATGCACTGGAAACTGCGCAACGACCCTCGTGTGATCTTGACCGAGAAGACCAACGTGCGCTTTGTCGAGTCGCTGCCCGAGCCGATTCAACTGGCCGTCATGGATGTGTCGTTCATCTCGCTCAAGCTGTTGCTGCCCAATGTGTTTAAGTGGCTGACGCCGCGTGGTGCAGATGCGGGCGAGCCTGAAAGCGCGGGCGATGTGATCGCGCTGATCAAGCCGCAGTTCGAGGCCGGTCGCGACAAAGTCGGCAAGGGCGGCATTGTGCGCGACCCGGCCGTGCACGCCGAGGTGATCGAGCGCATCCAGCAGTTTGCGGCCGAGCAGGGCTGGCCGGCGCGTGGCCTCATCGAGTCGCCGATTTTTGGTGGTGATGGCAATAAGGAATTTTTGATCTGGTTACAACATGGGAGAGATACCGGATAGAGGTCAGACGTCAGATATCAGAATCCAGACGAGAACTCGCCAAGGTGCTTGTTTTGCAGTTGCTAAATCAGTTTACAAACTTGAGCTAGAATTTACACTGTCATGAATTTCATCGAGCTGATTGCTGCGGACCAAACACTGCCACGCCTGATTGGGAGCCTTCTGTTCAGCCTGCTGATCGGCATCGTGGCCTACCGGCGCGGCTCACTTTCCCACAGCGGCGTGGCCGGCACAGTGCTGGTCGGCACGCTGGTGGTTGGCTTTGGTGGCTGGATCGCCGGCATTCTGCTCGTCGCGTTCTTTGTGTCCTCCACGGCCCTCTCGCACTACAAGCAGAACAGCGCCTCCAAGCGGAACGCCGCCGAGCAGTTCGAGAAGGGCGGCACGCGCGATGTGGGGCAGGTGCTGGCTAATGGTGGAGCGGCCGCGCTGTTTGCATTGGGATTTTTAGCGTTGTGGTGGGTGATGGAGACGACGATTCAACCTTATCCACGCGCCTTGGGCATGCCACCAGGTCCCTCTCTCCTTGAAATTTTGCTGATCGGCAATCTGGCCGCGCTGGTTGGTTCATTGGCCACGGTCAATGCCGACACTTGGGCTACGGAATTGGGTGTGCTGAGCCGCACACCGCCGCGCTCGATTCTCACCTTCCAACCCGTCGAGCCGGGCGCATCCGGTGGCATCTCGCTGGTCGGTACGCTGGCCGCGCTGGGCGGTTCCAGCTTCATTGCCGTGCTGTTCTTGCTTCTTTCTGGCGTGGGATTTGGAATGAGCGCACGGATAACAACGATTGCAGTTGCCACTTTAATTGGCGGTTTCATCGGCGCCATGTTCGACAGCCTGTTGGGCGCAACCATGCAGTCCATGTATTTCAGCCAGCGCCGACAAAAGCTGACTGAGAAGGCGTTTGAAGCCGATGGCACTCCAAATCAACATACCCGCGGCCTGAAATGGCTGACCAATGATTGGGTTAATTTCATCTCATCGCTGGCCGGCGCGCTGGTAGCGGCCGTGCTCGCAACTCTACTGATTTAATCATTTATTCACTTGCTCATGGGTTCATTTCTAAAATGAGCAAGTGAGTAAATGGACAAATCAAAAATTCAAAAATTCAATCATGATCTCAACACCTGAATGGGTCCGCCACGCCATCTTTTACCAAATCTTTCCGGACCGCTTTGCCAAGAGCGAGCGCGTGCACAAGCCGACCAACCTGGAGCCGTGGGAGACCAAGCCGACCACGTATGGCTACAAGGGTGGCGATCTGCTCGGCGTGGTCGATAAGCTGGATTACCTGCAGGATATGGGCATCAACGCCATCTACTTTACGCCGGTGTTTCAGAGCACGGCCAACCACCGCTATCACACCCAGGACTATTACCGCATCGATCCGATTTTGGGCGGCACCGAGGCGTTTCAGGAGTTGCTCAAAGCCGCGCACCGGCGCAAGATGCACGTGATCATCGACGGCGTGTTCAACCATGCCAGCCGTGGCTTCTATCAGTTCAATCATGCGTTGGAGAACGGGGCCGATTCGCCGTATCTGGACTGGTTTCATATTCACGGCTTTCCCGTCAACGCCTACCACGGCAAGGCCAACTACGACGCGTGGTGGGGCATCCCGGCGCTGCCAAAATTTAATACCAACACACGGGCCGTGCGCGAATATCTGTTCAAGGTCGGCGAATATTGGATGGAGATGGGTGCCGATGGCTGGCGGCTGGATGTGCCGGCCGAGATTGCCGACGACAGCTTCTGGCAGGAGTTTCGCTATCGGGTAAAGCGGGTGAATCCTGATGCTTACATCGTCGGCGAGATCTGGCACGAGGCACAGCGCTGGTTGCAGGGCGACCAGTTCGATGCGGTGATGAACTATCTGTTCACCAAGGCCTGCCTGGGGTTCTTCTCGGCCGGAAAACGCGATGAGCATCTGGCTGCGGGGGTGGGGTATGCGCCGGTGAGTGATCTGGATGCCAGCGAGTTTGCCTACTCGCTCAACATCACGCTGAGCCTGTACGACCGCGCGATCAACGAAGTGCAAATGAATCTGCTCAGCAGCCACGACACGGCCCGCTTCCTATCCATCGCCAAGCACGATGTGAGCGCGCTGAAGCTGGCCACCCTGTGCCAGATGACCTACCCAGGCGCGCCGAGCGTGTATTACGGCGACGAGATAGGCATGGAGGGTGGCAAGGACCCGGACTGCCGGCGCACGTTCAATTGGGACGAGAGCACCTGGAACCACGATCTGCGGGCCTACTTCAAGAAGTGCATTGCCCTGCGCAAGAAGTATGCGGCCCTGCGCAATGGCGATATGCGGGTGCTATATGCCGAGGGCAAAACGGTGGTCTATCTGCGCGAGATTAAAAGTGGGCCGGGACAGGATCAAAAAGGCAACGAGAAGCTGATTATTGCGCTAAACTCGGGGCCGCAAGCAGCCCAAATCAACATCGCTACCAACGAGGTGCTGCCCGATGGTGTGACGCTCAAGACGGTTTTTGGAGCCAAACCACAAGGTTCGGCTTCGGGCGCATACCAAACTGCTAATGGACGACTTACGAATCTGGAGATTCCAAAGCGCGAGGGGGTGGTTCTGAAGGTCATGTGATCTTCCAGCCATCCGTCCAACGTGCACGCACATGCGCCGGCTGGCGCATGTGCGTGCACGTTGGCGCGCGTTGAGCCATGAAACAGGCGGGCGCAGCTCTATAAGGGGCTGCGTCCGTTTTATTTTTCCTATCGATTGGCCGAATGTGGCACTGGCTTATAAGACAAATCCGGGGTTGTCTGTTTGAGCAGCGCTGTGCACGGCGAGGCACGGAGGTGCAGCCATGAATCCGCCAGGCAAGGACACGCGTATTGAATTGAATGATGATGAGCTGGATGATGTTGTTGAGAAGATCGAAGATGCGCTCAATCGCAATGATGTAGGCTCGGCTGTTAATACGCTGGAGGCACTCGAGGACGACGACAAGTTTGAAGTTTTCGACGAGCTTGATCTCGAAGATCAGGCCGAATTGCTGCCCCGGCTCGACCCTGAAACCGGCGCCGATATCCTGGTCGAGATGCACGAGGACGATCAGGCCGCCGTTGCCAAACGCGTCGATGATGAATCCCTCAGTGAGATTCTCGACGAGATGGAACCCGACGACGCGGCCGACGTCATCGGTGATCTGTCCGAGGAACGGCAGCAGCGCGTGCTGGCCGAGATGGATCGCGAGGCCGCTGACGATGTGCGGGCGCTGCTCATTTACCCCGACGAGAGCGCCGGCGGCCTGATGACCAACAGCTTCCTGGCCCTGCGTGCCGAGATGACGGCGCAAAAAGCCATTGATGCCTTGCGGGAGTGGGGGCCAGACAATGAGACGGCCTACTACTTGTTTGTGGTGGATCGTGACCGGCATTTGCAAGGAATCGTCTCGCTGCGCGATCTGATCACCGCGCCCAGCGACAAACTGCTGCACGACATCATGACCACCGATGTGATGTCGGTTCCAGCCGGCACCGATCAGGAAGAATGTGGACAGCTGTTGCGCAAACACGGCTTTCAGGCATTGCCCGTGGTCGATGCCGAGCATCGGCTGCTGGGTGTCATTACCAACGACGATCTGGTGGAAGTCATCGAAGACGAGGCGACCGAAGATGCGTTTCGTCTGGCTGGCGTGCCGGATGAGGAGCGCGTATTCAGCTCGGTGGGCGATTCGATGAAGAAGCGCTTGCCGTGGCTGGTGGTGAATTTGGGCACGGCCTTTCTGGCCGCCGCAGTCTACAACCTGTTTACCACCACCGTCGACGCACTGCCCTTTCTGGCCGCGCTGCCCAGCATTGTGGCCGGGCAAGGCGGCAATGCCGCGACCCAGCGCATCACCATTCTCGTGCGTGGTCTGGCCACCGGCGAAGTGGAATCCGAAGACGCCATGCAAGTGATTTTGAAAGAGATCTGGATTGGCCTTTTGCAAGGTCTGGCACTGGCATTGGTCGTTGGGGTTGGGGTGGCGATCTGGCGCAACAACTGGGTGGTCGGCGGGGTGATTGGGGTCGCGATGATCGGGAATATGGTCGTGGCCGGGTTGGCCGGCACCGCCATTCCCTTCCTACTCAAATTGATCAAGCTTGATCCCGCGCTTGCCTCGGCCGTCATTGTGACGACGTTTACGGATTGCTGCGGCTTCGCGTTGTCGCTCGGCCTGGCCACGCTGTTGCTGCGCTATCTGGGCTGAGCCACTGCGCCGGAGTCTGGACGAGTTGGACAGGATAAACAGGATTGAAGTCGTTGCCGTTCTGTTAATCCTGTTCAACCGGTCTATAAAAACCGAAAATCTCGGTTATCACTAGGACGCGCCCAGATTGGCGATGAAGTAATAGCCGCCCTGGCTGGCCACGATGCCGAAGCCGACATCGGTGTAGTGCACGCCCAGAATGTTGTCACGATGCGGTCCGCTGGGATATTCCTGGGTGAACCACATATCGAAGGCTTCCTCGGCCGTATGCCCCCACGCCCAGTTTTCGCCGGAGAATTTGCCGTGGAAGCCGGCGCGCTGCACCCGCATCAGCGAGTTCGAGCCATCCGAGCCGACGTGGCTGCCATAGCCGCGCGCGGCGCAATCCTGGGCATGTAATTGGGCAGCCTGTTGCAAGGTGAACGACAAATTGAGCGGCCCCAGCCTCTGCTCGGCGCGTGCCTGGTTGTAGAACACCAGCATTCGCGCCCGCATGAACTCAATGTCACCAGCGCCGAAGTCACCAACACTCATTGGCGCAGCACTGACCATGGCCACGCTGGCCGCCATATCTGCGGCCGGTGCTCGCTTTTGCGCCTCTACCGCCTGCACTGCCACCGCCTCGACCGCGGGAGCGGGAATGGGCGTTGCCGGCTCCGGGATGACTGTGGGTTCGGCTACTGCCGTGGCCACAGCCACAATCGGCACGATGGGAATAATTTCAGCTTCAGGTTCTGGCGCATCGGTGGGCAGTGCCGAAACATCGGTCGATGCCGACGCTTCAGTCTCTGCCAGGTCGGATTGCGTTTGAATCACAGCAACCATGGCCACAGGTGTGGCTGGTGAATTCGCCGCCGTCTCAGGCACGAGCACTTCGGCTACAGCCTGAGATTCAGCCGATTCCACCAACCCATAGGCTTCAGCCGCTCTGATCGGCATGATGAGCAACTGGCCGGCGCGAATGTCGGATGCACTGCCAAGTTCATTGACCCGCACCGTGTCGTCCAGGCTGGTGCCGTAGCGCTGGCAAATCGCGCCCAGCGTATCGCCGGGCTCGACCGCGACCAAAATCCACAACACGTTTTCGTCGGGAAACATTTTGGTTTGCGGGATCTTGAGACTTTGTCCGACCTGGACAATTTGAGAGTCGCCGAGCTGGTTGGCCAGTTGAATCGACGCCATCGAAATCTTGAAGTTGAAGGCGATGGTGGAGAGGGTATCGCCGGCCTTCACCAGATATTGCGCAAAGTTGCCCGCGATGGGCATGGCCGTCGGCGCGGCCGTCGCCGCTGCTTCGGGCACCAATGTGGGCGCGGCGGATTCCGGGGCAAGACTGGCAACGGCAATGGGATCCACACTGGCTGCCGTAGGGATGGCCGCCAGGCGTGTTGCGGCCTCGCTCGGGCTAAAGGTTGGCTCTGCGGTGCCGCCGCAGCCGGCCAATAAGCCAGCAATCACACAAGCCGCGGCCCACGTCTTTACGCCGTGTCTGTGAACCTTCAAACGCTTCATGTCTCGATTCCCCCACTTGAACAAGCGCGCATTGTAAACGGCTTGGCCGACTCAAACACGTCAGCCAATGAGTTGATGAGGGCAAGTCATTCTAAAAGTGTAGAGGCATGTCCAAGTCACAAATTCAGGCCGTCATTCCCGCGAAGGCGGGAATCTAGACGTAACCAGATCACGCCACACTGGATTAAGGTCTAGATTCCCGCCTCCGCGGGAATGACGGCTTAAGGTGTAGCGACCCTTGAGTAAATACTTCGCCCTTGCCTACCTCAATTCATCAAGCGGCCTTCCACTTCGCCAAACGCATGCCGTAGAGCGTGACGAGCAGGCTGGCACCCACATCGGCCAGCACCGCCATCCACATCGAGCCCAGCCCCAGCAGCACCAGCACAAGAAACACAACTTTGATGCCGATGGCGAAAATAATATTGTGTTGAATGGTGCGCATGGCGGCACGGGCGAGTTTGATCGCCCACGGCAGCTTGCTCAAATCGTTGCCCATCAGCGCGATGTCAGCGGTCTCCATGGCCTGGGCGGTGCCGGCCCCCATGGCGATGCCGAGGGTGGCTGCGGCCAGCGCCGGCGCATCGTTCACCCCATCGCCGACCATGGCAATCCGCGTGTTCTGGGTTTGCGTTTTGCGCTGAATCCAGGTGAGTTTGTCCTGCGGCATGAGATCGGCGGCCACATCATCCACGCCCACCTGTCTGGCGATGCTCTGCGCGGTTGCGGCGTTGTCGCCGGTGAGCATGGCCGTGGCAATGCCCATGCTTTTCAACTCGGCCACCGCCTGCCGACTGTTGGCCCGCGCCGTGTCGGCCACAGTGATGTAGCCCAGATAAGCGCCATCGGCCCCCACCAGCATCGGCGTCTGCCCCTGCGAGGCGGCATCCGAGATGGCCGCGCATTGGGCCGGATCGTGCGGCATCACCTGATCAAAATAGCTGTGGCTGCCGATGAGCACCTCGCGCCCCGCGACGCGGCCGCTGACGCCCTTGCCCACAATCGCCTTCACATCGTCGGCGCTGGCATAGCGGCCATCCACATGCTCCTGCTCGGCCGCCGACAGGATCGCTTTGGCCAGCGGATGTTCGCTGCGTTTCTCCACCGCGTTGGCCAGGGCCAGCATGTCCTCACACGGCGCACACACTCCCGCCGCTGTGCCAAGCGCATTCTGGCAATTCACTGAGCGCACCCGAATCACCTGCGGCCTGCCTTCGGTGAGCGTGCCGGTTTTGTCGAAGGCCACTGTGTTGACCCTGGCCAATAACTCCAGATACGCGCCGCCCTTGATGAGCACGCCGTTGCGGGCGGCATTGCTGATCGCGCTGATAATGCTGACCGGCGTGCTGATCACCAGCGCGCACGGGCACGCCACCACCAATAGTTCCAGCGCGCGATAGAGCCAGCCCTGATCGGCCGCAGTTGGCGCAGCAGTCGCCCAGAACGGCGCGCCAAACAGCAACGGCGGCACCACAGCCACCAGCGCCGCCAGCACCACCACAATCGGCGTGTAGTACTTCGCAAATTGGTCCACAAAGCGCTCGGCCGGCGCTTTGCGCTCCTGGGCATCCTCGACCATCTTGATGATGCGGCTGATGGTGTTGTCGTCGGCCAATTGTGTCACCTGGACTTCGAGCACGCCCTCGCCGTTGATGCTGCCGGCGAACACTTGATGGCTTACCTGCTTCTCGACCGGCACACTTTCGCCTGTGATGGGAGCTTGATTCACAGCCGATGCGCCCTTGAGAATCTGGCCGTCCATGGCGATGCGCTCGCCGGGTTTGACCACAATCGTCTCGCCGAGTTTAAGATCGCCCACGGCCACGCGCTGCTCTTGTGAATCGCGCAACACCGTCGCTTCGTTGGGTGCGACTTGCATCAAGGTGCGAATGGAATCGCGAGCGCGCTCGGAGGTAAAACCCTCCAATGCCTCGCCGATGGCAAACAGCACCATCACCAGACCGGCCTCGGTATATGCGCCAATCACCACGGCCCCAATGCCGGCAATCGTCATCAACAAATTGATGCTGATCTCGCGGTTGATGATGAGCGTGCGCCAGGCGCTGCGCACGATGGGCAGGCCGGCGATGACGAGGGCCGCAATCGAGGCCACATCAACCCATGTGCCGCCGATGCCGAGGAACGGCAACAGCTCTTTGAACAGCAAGCCCGGCAAAATCAGCACCGCGCCGACCACGGCCAACGCCGTGTTGGTGCGTGAGAGCAGAAAGCGTAGAAAGCCCAGGACGCCGGTGGCGGGTAGCTTCTCAACCCAGGCAGCCGCTGCAAACAAGGGTGTGCTCGGCGGCGTTGAACTCGCGGCCTGCGACGATTGCACGCCGTAGCCCAGCGCTTGTACGCGTTGCACCACGGCCTCGCGCGGCGTGGGGCCGGCCACCTTCAGCGTGCCGGTGGCAAAATTAATCGCGCAGGTTTGCACGCCGTCCAGCTTGGCGACGCCGCGCTCGATGCTCTTGGCGCAGTCGGCGCAGTCCATGCCGGTGATGCGATAGGTTTGCGCGGCCGGTGTCGCGTTCATCTGCGCAAACGACGGGCTCACATAGTTCTCGTCGTGCTCGTGCGCTTGTTCGTGATTAGCCATGTTGCACATGCTCCAGGCCGAGCTGAAACAGCCGGGCCACATGGTCGTCATCGAGCGCATAAAACACCTCGCGGCCGTCTTTGCGCGCGCGCACCAGCCGCATCTGGCGCAGGTAGCGCAACTGGTGGCTGACCGCGCTCTCGGTCATGCCGACTTGGCCGGCCAGCGTGCCCACGTTGCGCTCGCCGTCCATCAGTGCCGCCAGAATGCGCACGCGGTTGGCATCACTCATGGCCGCAAACAACTCGGCCAGGCGGGCCGCGTCGCGCTCGTCGATCTCGCCGAGGTCCTT
>JBBQST010000045.1:0-15721 GCA_038213625.1 Thermoflexales bacterium | reverse complement strand
TGTGGACGCGGCCCACAACCTCGGCCTCGGCCGCAATCACCTGGCCGGTCGGCTCGAAAATAATGGGGGCGCGAATGGTCTTCTGCTGCTTGGCGTCGATCTCGCGCTGCAAGCGTTGGGCCGTCTTCATCAGCCCTTCGGTGTCTTCCGAGAGCCGATCATCAAATTTTTGGTTGGTGACATCCAGCGTCTGCTGCAACTTCACCAGCTGCTTGAGCATCTTGCCGCCGGCGCTGTCTTCCTGCGCGCGCACCTTGCCTTCCAGATCGGCCGTGCGCTTCTCGTGGTCTTCCAGCAAGCGCTTCAAAGCCTTCTGGCGGGCATCCTCGTCCACATAGGTCACGACATATTGGGCGAAATACAGCACGCGGTCCAGGTTGCGGCGGGTGATATCGAGCAGGGTGCCCAGAAATGACGGCACGCGGCGGGTGTACCACACGTGGGCGACCGGCGCGGCCAGGTTGATGTGGCCCATGCGCTCGCGGCGCACGCTGGATTTGGTGACTTCGACGCCGCACTTGTCGCAAATAATGCCTTTATAACGAATATTCTTGTATTTGCCGCAGTAGCACTGATAATCGCGCGTGGGCCCGAAGATGGCTTCATCAAAGAGGCCGTCCTTCTCGGCGCGCAAGCGGCGGTAGTTAATGGTCTCGGGCTTGGTAACCTCGCCGTATGACCAAGAGCGAATTTGTTCGGGGGATGCGAGGCTGATCCTGAGGGCTTTAAAATCTCGTAGCTCCATCTAAACTCCTTGAACCGAAAACAAACGCAGTGAACCCTCAACTGCAAACGACTTCTCAAGGCGCCAGCACTTCACTGTGTGCTCGGACCTGTTGGCTCGGCCGGCGCTTTCGTTTTGTGTCGCGTTTTGTCACTTGGTGTTTCGACAACACCATGAAAACGCAAAAACGAAAGGCGATAAACGACAAAATCAGCGCGAGAGATAAATCCCTCGCGCTGAAACGCGTTTTTGGCCAAGTTATTCGTTTGCTGCTATGCGCCTATTATAGCCAGATCGAAAACCGTGTCAATGCCGCATCAAAGTTTGTCAGGTGGTGTCTGTTGGTGCCGGCGCGGGCAGTATACGCCGGCGCGCAACAGATGATTGCGTTCGGTGATCAGCAATGCTGGGCTAGTCGGCAATCTTGTCTAGCATCGTCTCGGTCATGGTTTGGGCCAACACAATGGTCTCGTCCAACGTCATGGTCTGGCCCATTCGCTGCTCCGCAGCCCGTGTTTCGAGGTTGAGCTGGCTGGATGCACTGCCCAGCACGGCATCCAACCGGGTTTGGTAGGACAACGGCAGGTAATTCTCCAGCCGTTGTGAATTTGCTTGCACCGCGCACAGCCAACGCGCAATCAGGTTGGCCTCTATCCTTTCACTCGCAATCTGAGCTAGATTGACCAGACTAAGCAGAATGTAGTCTAGCTGGCCAGTCTGTCGGGATATGGAGATACTTTTGAAGTAGGTTTGATGGGCATCAATGATATTGCCATCTTGGTAAGCCAGTGCGCCGCCGACATGAGACAACAATGATTGCAGAATGACAAAGCTGGACTCCTCCACCACTCGCATACCGTCAGCCAAACTCCCTTTGGCTTCTGTCAATAGACCCAATTCAATTTCTACAAGGGCCTTGGTTGCAGAAATTCTCCCAACACTATAAGTATCCTTAAACTGCTGGTTCAGTAACAAGGCTCGCATAGTCAGGTCAAGCGCCCGGTCATAATTACCCTGTATATAGTACAGCCAGGCCAAATGGTTTTGTGCGTGCGTCAGCCCCCGACCATCCTGCATCTGAGTATGAATTTGTATCGCCTCATATAGTAACCTTTCGCTGGTGGTGTAATCGCCTCTGGTATACAGTGCCACGGCTCGAAACATGCGAAGCGTGGCGGACAGCCATTTTTTGGGCTGGCCATCGGCTTCCAAAACAGCGATGGCGGTGCCGAGATGATATTCCGATCGCGCAGGTGAACTTCTCATCTGCATCCAGCCCATGACGCCTTCGGCAATAGCCATCCCCTCTTTTATTTTTAACCGGCGAAACAGTTCAAGCTGTTCTTCCACCATGGCCAGCGGCGTGCCGTTGTGTAACATGGTTCCAACACACACTAAATACGCACGGTCCTCGGGTGGAACTGTATGAACGCGTTGATCGGCTTCAAGCATCTGTCTCGTCCATGCGCGGCCCTCGTGATAATTACCATTGACCGTCCAGTGGTAATTCAAATACCGGGCCAGGATAAAACCGATCGGCAAATCATGGTCCAAGCACCAACTCAAGGCCGCCCGCATGTTTGCGCTCTCGATATTTGCAACATCGACTCGATCCATTTCACCTGGTCCCGGCGGGGTCTTGTCCATACGCCGCAACAGCGCCGCAAAATATTGGGCATGTCGGCGCCTGGCGGCATTTACTTCACCGCGCGCTTCCAGTTTGGACAGCGCAAACTCACGGAACATCTCCAGCAACCGTAACCGAATGCTGCCATTCAAGGTCACTTCAACCTGAATCAGACTGTGACTGACCAATGACTTCAGCGTTTCAGATGATCCATGAGAAACAGCAAGCGCCGCCTCGCGAGTAAAGCCGCCGTGAAATACGCCCAATTGATCAAACAGGGTTTGTGCGGCGGGAGTGAGCAGCTCGTAACTCCAATTCAACGTATCAATCAGGGAGTGCTGCCGTTGAGGTTTATCTTTTGTCGCATTGTTCAGCACTTGCAGCGCGTTCGAATCACCCAGGGGCGGCGGCTGATGGGTCGTCTCGAATTGCGGCAGCGTCTTGAAATGGCTAAGGAGTTCAGCAGGTGTAAGAAGGTTTAAACGACCTGCTGCCAGTTCGAGGGCCAGCGGAAGCCCATCCAGGCGTTGGCACAACTCAATAATGATGGGTGCATTGTCTTGCGTGAGTTGAAAATTGTGACGCCGGGATTGCGCCCGCACCACAAATAAGCCAACCGCCGGGTTTTCAGCGATCTCGGACCATGTTGTGGATGCATTCGCCTCCGGCACTTTCAGCGGCTTGACCCCATAAATTTGCTCATCGAGTAGATCCACACTCACGCGGCTGGTCACAATCACGTTAATGAACGGTGCTGCGGCCAGCAACTCCGCCAAAAACGGTGCCCCAGCCTGTAGATGCTCAAAATTATCCAAAACCAGCAGCACCCGCTTGTCCTTTAAAAATTCGTACACCTTCGGGCTGGCCACGGTTTCGCGCCATTGGTGACCCGGAATTTCACGGATTCCCATGGCGTTGGCAATGGCACTGGGGATCAGGGTGGCATGATCGATATCGGCCAATGGCACAAAGAATTTCCCATCCGGCAATTCGGGCGTATCAGACTGGCGTAATACCTCAATGGCCAGCCGCGACTTCCCCACGCCTGGGGCGCCGTGCAATGTGATTAACCTGGTGTGTGGCTGCTGAAGCAAGTCCAGCACCTGCGCGACATCGGCCTCGCGGCCAAACACCTGTGTTGTAGGCTGAACGTATTGGGATAACGCCTGCACAGCCGGGCCGGGGTTGCCTGGAACTGGAGCGGCAGAGTGCACATTGCCGAATTCGAAGTTTTGCAATACAGACTCTGACACACCAGCGCGAGCCGATTGCATGAAGGCTAAGTGTAAATGAGCCGGGACTGACAACGCCTGTAACAACAAAGCTGCCAACGCTTCAGAACAGGGGCGATTGCTGGACTCCAGTTTGCGAATGGCAATGGCTGAATAGTTAATAAGATGCGCCAATTGCTCCTGAGTGATTCCCAACGATCTGCGCCGCATTCGAATCCACGACCCAAATGTAAAAACAGTTGTAAGACTCATATTTAAAGTGTTTAGACCCGCACCATCTCGTTTATCTGTATCGCTTCTCTGTATCGGTCATACAGTTGCACATGGCTTTTTTCGATGTAAATTAATTGCGTAAACAATCATATATATGCAATACTTATATCGAACTAGGACTAATAGGTCAAAAGACCTACTTAATAAGACTAAAGTTTGAGGGATTAGTTGCAACTCTACCTTTGTCAATCAACGATAGCAGATTCTGCAGATTCCATTGAAGCACTGCTATCCAACTTACTGTGATTTAACGAATGGGTCAGCCGTATGCGAATCAGAGTTTCATAAAAACTGTTGCAACTCATTAGTTTTATTATCAAAAAATCAATCGCTGTCTAAATCAGGAGGCAAATTGTTCCCATCCATAGGTCCCAACCCCAAATATCACCCCCAATATTGGGCATTACCAGAGAATCAAATTAATGATCTGGTTCAGATTATTGAATCGTGGATTACTCTGGCCAGAGGCACACCCGCAGATATCGCCATGATGCATCGCGATCGAGCGATTGCCCTGCTGCTCATCTTCACAGGCATTACCATCAATGAAGCACGCACACTTAATACTGATGATTTTGTGCTCGATGATCACGATGTGCGCTACTTGAAAGTGGGAACCCTCCATCGCACTGTACCCATCAATCGCGAGGTCCGGCAAGCGATCAGCCGCTGGTTGATCATGCGCAAACTGGTGTTTGGAAATGGCAGGTCTAATGCATTGTTTATCAACCGGCGCTGCGAACGTATCAATTGCGCCTCGGTGAAACAGGTGTTGAGCCGGCTTCGTCTTGAGTCCGACATCCCATTCACAACATTTTCTTTGCGGCATACCTTTATCAAGCGATTGATCAAAGATGGCCACAACGAACAGGAAATTTCGATGATGCTGTCACGGCCCTCGCGTGCCATCATCGAAATGTATGAGCACTCGGGGGATGAGCCGAACTCACACGGTGCGTCGGCGGGCTAATTCACTTCGCAGTTTGCACACACGGTCACACCAGCAAAACAAAACAGGGGCATTCAAATGAATGCCCCTGTTTTTTGGATATGGCGCTTTGGCTCTGGTTCGGCCCGCGCTTACTTGTAGGCTTAGGTGCCCTCTTCCCAACTGGCCAGATACTTGGACTGCTCCTCGGTCAGCGTGTCAATCTGCACGCCCAGGCTCTCCAGCTTCAGCCGGGCAATCTCGCGATCCACATCCTCCGGGATCGTGTACACATCGGGCTTGAACGACTTGTAGTTCTTCAACATGAACTCTACGCCTAGTGCCTGGTTCGCAAAGCTCATGTCCATCACCGAGGCCGGGTGACCCTCGGCGGCGGCCAGATTGATCAAGCGGCCCTCACCCAACAGGTTGATCTTGCGGCCATCTTTGAAGGTGTACTGCTGAACGAAAGGCCGCATCTGACGCGGAGCCTCGCCGTTGCTCAGGCCTTCCAGCGCAGTGATGTTGATCTCGGCATTGAAGTGGCCGCTATTGGCCAGAATCGCGCCGTCCTTCATCAGCTCAAAATGCTCTTGATCCAACGCATTCTTGTCGCCAGTGACCGTGATGAACAAGTCGCCCTTCCTGGCGGCTTCCTTGAGCGGCATCACCTGAAAGCCATCCATCAAGGCCTCCAAAGCGTTCAGCGCGTTCACTTCGGTCACCACGACCAATGCGCCCAGACCACGGGCCCGTGAAGCCACGCCGCGGCCGCACCAGCCATAACCGCTCACCACAACCGTGCGGCCGGCCAGCAGGAAGTTGGTGGCGCGAATGACACCATCAATCGTGCTCTGGCCAGTGCCGTAACGATTATCAAAATAATGCTTGGTCATGCTGTCGTTGACAGCCAGCACTGGGAAGCGCAAGGCCTTATCCTTGGCCATCGCGCGCAGGCGAATGACGCCGGTGGTGGTCTCCTCGGTGCCGCACAGGATCTCGGGCACCTGACTGGGGCGCTCTTTGTGCAACACGCTGACCAGGTCGCAGCCGTCGTCCATCGTGATCTGGGGGTGATGATCGAGGCCGGCATTCAGGTGCCGGTAGTAAGTGGCGTTATCCTCGCCCTTGATGGCGTAGACCGGAATCTCATCGTTGGCGACGAGGCTTGCGGCCACTTCATCCTGCGTGCTCAACGGGTTGCTGGCCACCAGCACAATGTCTGCGCCACCGGCCTGAAGGGTGCGCATGAGCGCGGCCGTCTCACTGGTGACATGCAGGCAGGCCGATACCTTGAGGCCCTTGAGCGGCTGCTCAATCGCAAAACGCTCTCGAATGGCCTTCAGCACAGGCATTTCGCTCTCAGACCACTCAATCTTGTAACGGCCGCTCGTCGCTTGCTCGATGTCTTTAACGTCGTAATTCATTTTCAAGTCCTTTGTGTATTTCCTCTGTGTATTTGTAAAAAGATGAATTGGTTGAAATACAGATTGGGTTCTCGAAAGCCGATAAGTGCGTTATCAGACTCGCGATCTCCATCTCCACATTCCCATTCACCACAAAGACACGCAGGCACCGGGACTCCAGGCTGCACGGGGAGGCATGAACTACGCCGCGTGCTGCCGCGTTTCTTTTGGCTTCGATATAAATGGCAGGCGGCGTATTCTAACCGAAATGACTGTGGCTGGCGGTTGGCTGCTAGCGGTTAGCTGCTAGCGGTTAGCCGCCAGCAGCCAACCGCTTCTGCCTCCCCGCCTAAATCTTCAACGGCCCAAAGTTCACTTCGTAGCGCCGCTTGAAGTCGACCCACGAGTAGGAGTGGCTCATGCCGCCCACGTGCTCCAGCGCATAGGTCGCGGCCACGCTACCCATCCGGCCGCAGGTCTCCCAATCGGCTCCCACGGCGATGCCCTTCATCAACCCGCCGCGAAAGGCGTCACCCACCCCTGTCGGATCGACCACCCGCTCTTCTGGCACCGCAGGCACGTCAATCTGCCCTTCTGGCAAGTAAATGGAGGAGCCAGCGGCCCCCTTGGTGATGATGACAACAGCCGAGTCGCGCAAAATATCCGCCTCGGTCAGGCCGGTCTTATTGCGAATCAGCTCCATCTCGTAGTCGTTGCAAATCAAAATATTGGCCCCGACGATGCCGGCCTTCAGCTCATCGCCCGAACTGCGGGCGCATTGTTGGCCTGGATCATAGATATAACGAATGCCCAGATCACGGCACTCCTGCGCATATTTCACCATCGCGGCGGGATCTGTGGGCGAGATGATGGCCAGATCAACATCGTCAATATCCCGGAATGACAACTGGCCGGCGTCGGCCATGGCACCGCCATAGAACGTGGCAATCTGATTGTTGACCAAATCGGTGTTGCAGAAAAACGAGGCGGTGAACTTGTCCGGCACCATCTCAACCAGCGACACATCCACGCCAGCGCGCTCCAGCCACTGGCCATAGTCGGCGAAGTCCTGGCCCACCGTGCCCAGCACATAGGGCCGCTCGCCCAGCAATGCCAGCGTGTAGGCAATGTTGGGTGCAACACCGCCACGGCGCTTGTCCATCGAATCCACCAGAAAGCTGAGGCTGATGCGCGAGAGATGCTCCGGCAGAATGTGTTCGGTAAACTTGCCGGGAAAGAACATCAGATAGTCGTAGGCAATTGAGCCGGCGATGATGATTTTCATAGTTGGGTTGTTAGTTATTAGTGAATTAGTTGTGAGTGATTAGTGCGGGGTCGTCAGTTGCCAATGGGTCGGGGATGACTAACAACTAATAACTAACGACTAAAAACTAGGCACTCACTACTGATTTACGCACTTTGGGGTTGTCGAAGCGGTAGCCCTGCCCGCGCACCGTGCGCAGGTAGATGGGATCAGTGGGGTCATCCTCAATCGCCTCGCGTAACCAGCGAATGTGCACATCCAGGGTGCGCGTATCGCCCATATACGAGGTGTCCCAGACCTGCTGCATGAGAAATTTGCGCGGCAATATCTCGCCGGGTCGTTGCATAAACAGCGTCAGCAGCTTCGTCAGTTTAGGATTCAGATATTGTTCTTCATTCTTCTTGCGCAGAACGCCATCGGATGGGTGAAAAACCAGATCACCACACTTCAATTCAATACTACGACCTTCAGGCATGAGTTTCTCGACACGCGACAACAAGCGGCGCAATTGCAATGGCCGGGGCACATACCCATCGGCTCCTTCGGATTCCACGGCGGCTAGTTCGCTTTCGGACTGGCCTTCTGCACCAATAAATAGCACAGGCACACTGGCCAGCTTTTTAATGTGCTGAGACAGCTTCTGAGCACTGACTCGCAGTGAGGGAACATCGATGATGACCAGGGCCGGCGGATTACTTGTCATGCGATCCAGCGCATTTTTGGCAGTCCGCACCCAGTCCACACGATAACCATTTTTCTCCAGAATGGGGCCGACGGAATCACCCAGACCGCCTTGCACGAGGAGAATTTTTGGGACAAATGCTTTCATCGATGGCTGTTCATTTTAGCGTTTGAAGGTTGCGTTTTACAAATGATGTGCGATCTCATTAACTGAGCAAACCCTCATCTAAATGAACAGATATTCCCCCCTTGAAAGTTAAGCCGACCTTAAAAGCGGGCGGCATTATACAGCCCGCAAACACAAACGCAACGGCTTATCAACTCGATTATTTAAGGTTTGAGAATGGTTGGAAACACGGTATATAACCGCCGCCTCCCAGGTCAATCCAGACACCTTCGGAATGACCTGCAAGTTCATGCCGTGTCCTACAAAATAACGTTATGCGCATTCAAACAAGAGAAAGCAAAAGCGCGACAAAGTTTGTAACTTTGTCGCGCTTTCGCTTTCTCTTGCCGGTGTCTTACCCGGCTCTACTCGCTGGCTTCGCGTAGAAACATCCGGGCTATGGCTTACCAGCTAATACCTCGGCCAACAGCTCGGGTTCCACATTGCCACCACTGATGATGGCCACCGTCTGTGAAGCTGCAGGAAGCTGATGTTGATGATAGAGCCACGCCGCAAATGTGACGGCGCCGCTCGGCTCGGCCACCAGCTTGGCATTCAACGCCAGCACGCGCATCGCCGAGCGTATTTCAGCTTCGCTCACGGTGACGATGGCATCGACCTGGGTCTGGATGAGCGGCCAGTTGAGCTGACCCAGTTGTTGCACGCGCAAGCCATCGGCCACGGTGCGCGCAACCTGTTCTGCGGTGTAACTCACCAGGCGGCCCTGCTTCAAGCTCTCGTATGCATCAGCCGCCAGCTCAGGCTCCACTCCAACCACATGAATGCGTTTGAGCGCGTCTGCCTGATTTCCCTGTAGCAGAGTTTGTTTGAGCGCAGTGGCAACACCGGCCAACAGTCCGCCGCCACTTACCGGCACCAACACAGTAAGGCTGTGGGTATTGGTGCTGTGAGTGTCAGATGAATGTAGCCGGGACAAATCTTCCAGAATTTCCAGGCCAATAGTGCCCTGCCCGGCAATGACCCGGGCATCGTCATAGGGCGGCACAGCCACATAGCCAAACTCCTGAGCCAGAGCAACCGCTCGCGCAGCCCGTTCGCTGCTGGCATTGCCCACAATCACCACCTCGGCCCCATACTCGCGCGTCTTCTCCAACTTAATCTTCGGCGCGTTCGCTGGCATCACAATGACGGCGTGAACCCCCAGCGCCCGAGCCGCGTAGGCCACGGCCTGAGCATGATTGCCGCTGGAGTGGGCAATCACGCCCCGCTTGCGCTCAATCTCACTCAGGCTGGCAATGGCGTTGTAAGCGCCCCGAATCTTGAAAGCCCCGATGGGTTGCAGGCTTTCTGGCTTAAAAAAAAGCCGGCGTGTGGGTGAACTTTCCGCATACGCCACCAGCGGCGTATGCACGGCCACGCCTGCAATCCGCCGCCGGGCGTCTTGAATATCGCTCAGCTGAATCATGCCAATTCACACCTAAAGTAACTGAAATAGCGGCGCATTTAAACCTCGCCCACAGGTGCATCAGACGGTTCGCCAGGCACAGGCACAGATTCAATCTCGACCATCGGCACCTGTATCTCGGGCTGCACCTTGCGCGGCCGGCCAGGTTTACGCTTACCCTCCAGGGCTGGCTCAGCAGGTTTTGCTGATTTTGCAGGTCGCCCACGACCGCGCTTAACACCCGCTTTGTCGGTCGGCTGAATCTGGCGCTTACGGCGTTTGCGGCGCAGTTTGGGTTCATTGACATCTGCAGGCTCAACCAGGGGCGTGCGTGTGGCCGCCTCACTCATCGCCAGTTGAGCGGAATCTGCTGGCGTCGGCTCCAATGTGGGCCGCGTGTTCGATATCACCGGCATACCTGGCGCATTCTTGGATGGCCGGCCCCGGCGTTTGGGTGCCACCGCTGCCGCACGCGCCGCTGCGGTTCGAGGCGAAGCCAGGCTGTTGAATGCATCACGCACGCCGGCAATCAAACCGGCGTAAAAATTCATCTGGCCCGGGCCGTTATAGCCGCGCGCAAATTCGGCCAGATTATTCCGTTGAAGCGCCTGCACCAGCGCAGGATTGCGCTGAATAAAGCTAAACATGCTCAGCACATGCAAGCGTTCATCACTCGACAGCGCATCAAACATGGCCTCGACACTGGCATAACCAATTGCCGAGAAATTAAAGCCCATGATCTGGCCCAGCCCCATGCTGATGGACAATTTGGCGGCACGATCATCCAGCGCGCGTGCAACCCCCAGGGCTGCCCACTCGGCATCCTGACTGATGTGTCCATCTCGCCATGCCGCATTCGAACTCAGCCGATATTTGTGACCCTGCCAGGGTGTGGCCGAATTAAATGCAAACAGGGAATTAAATGCATCCGGATGATCTTTGCCCCACTGGCTCCAAAAAATATGATTCTCGAAGCGAATGATTAAACGGCCATCCGCAGCCAGACCACGGCCGCCAGATTCAACCGCGATCACCGCCACGGCCAAACCGACATCAATGCCAACACGACCGGCCAAAAGCGCAATCACTCCACCATATTTATTCCAGACGTTGACCGCTGAAACATGGTTTTGAGTGAAGCCAGCCGGCAATTCACGCCGCTGAGCCGGAGCCAACGATGTATTGGCCAGCTCAACCGCTGTGGTAAGCATGGTATTCGGAAACCGGGTTGGAGATGGAATCGGGGGCGGCATCGGGCCGGGCTGCGGGTCGGTGACAATATCGGTAAATTGTGCCGACACGTAGACACGGGCAACCAGCCAGTCGGCCGTGCGTGAAATTAATTCCAATTGCTGGCCGGCATTCAAATCACCGACGTCGGTTAAATTGGTAATTTGGGGGGCGAGCCGGATATTAATTTGAAACTGACCTGGCTGCAACGTTACAAAGCCGTTGCGCTCTTGGGCCACCAGGGTTGAGAGATACACCCGGCACCCATGCCAATCAACGCCAGTTTGGTCTAATTCCAGCCGCACACCCTCATTAGCCAGGCCGACGCGAGTGACCGGATCTACAAACGGCTGACTCCGAAGATTGACGCTTCCTGCACCGGGCTTGGGGATTACAAAAAATAATTCTGCCATATAGATTCTCTGGGTTATATATTTTTAAGTATCAACTTGTCGGCCGATTTAATCTCAAATTTGCTACGATATGACAAATATGGTTGCTGAGGAATAGTTAAGTTATTAGGAGTTTAACCTAGATTTCTGGAAATACCATCTGTTTCTCAATAAAATACTCAAGCATGTTCTGAAATTTCAGCAAATTTAATTTATAACATATCCTAAATTTAGACATGGCGGCACATTTATTGGGGTCTGGCTTTGCTTCAAAACAAATGGTTTTGCATTTAAAAGACACAGTCACAAAATATAAATGACTTGTGCAAATAAATCATCAATGTCCTGATCAGCTCACGGCAGCCTGTTCAACCAGGCTCGCACCACATCGGCTTCGGGATGAGGAATCGACTCGAAACGCGCCAGACTGCGGTCTGTGCCTGCATGCCCTTATCACCCGATCGCTCTGGCCAACGTCAGCGAATGAGTGATCGCGACCAGCGCCTCATCCATTTTTCCAACCTGTGAATACAGCGCGGCCTCAGTTTTCAGGACTTGCGGCACAAGCCCCAGTTGTGAATTTGCTTCGGCAATATGTGCTTCACTCAGGGTGGTAGGGCAAACGCACAATGCCACTTCGTTCTACAATGTCTTCACCGTATGTTTACCACCGCCCCTCTATCGCAACGCGATCCGCGCTGGAGTAGCCTGCAGTTGGGTTTCGGTGATGCGAACAGCACCATCGGCAATTACGGCTGTACCCTCTCCTGCCTGACCCTGCTGGCCAACGGCTATGGCTTCAGCGAAACGCCTGCCACCCTCAACGACAAACTCAAGGCACTCGGCCCCGGCGTGGGCTACGCCGGCGACACGCGCAACCTGATGATGTTCACCGCGCTCGATCTGGCCCTGCCCGGCATGCGTTATCTCGACCGAGCCTGGTGCGATGCTGTACCCGCACCGATGGACCGCATCAACGCCGCGCTGGATGCCAATCGAGCCGTGGTCATTCAGCTGGATCAATCACCCACGCCATTCTTTCAGCAACATTGGGTGTTGCTCTACGGCCGCGAGGGTGGCGAGTACTTGATCCACGACCCATGGACCTGGCCGAACGAACGCCGGGTGTCGATCAGCCGTGATTACGGCTTCACCGGCACGATCGAGAAAATCATCACCCATTGCGTGTTCTACGAGGGACCCAGCCAGCCCCCGCCCCCAGTGGGTCCGTTGATCATCATCGTCAATGATGATCCCGATATTGTTGAGGCCGGCGGGTTGGCGTTGCGAGATCAACCGGCGTTGGGGGGTCGGCTCATCAAACGCGTTGCCGCAAATACCGAACTGGGCTTGCAGGAAGATTCGGCCACCGCCATCACCAAAATGGGCCAGCCCGGCCAGTGGCTGCATGTGGCCACCAACGGCAGCCGAGGATTTGTGGCCGCCTGGCTGGTACACGCGCAGGAAGTTGCCATGCGTGCCGCCCGGCCCATCTCACCCATCAAACAACCTACCAGCCGGCGCCAGGTGCAACCCGATTGGAACCGCATCACCTTGGTGGTGAATCGGCCAGCCACGGCTTCCAGTGCAGCCAATCCGCCTTCGCCTCGGCTGCGCAGCAAGCCCAGCACCGGCAAAGTCATCGCCGAGCTGCGGCCCAACACCCCCCTGCAGATCGTGGGCTCGCAACGCATCGCTCTCAAGAAGATCGGTGTGCGCGGTCAGTGGATCAAGGTTCGCGATAACCAGGGCCGCATCGGTTACATCTCGGCCCTGCATGTTCATGTAAGGAAAAGCAATGCCTCGAAAAAGCCCACAGCCAAAGGCTAGCCGCCGCCCTGCCCGTGCCAAAGACATTGCCACGCACGCCAGAGCCGCCATCGCACCCAGATCGGTGGCAGCAGCTGAATCCATCCGCGCGCTCGAACCCGACGCCCGGCCGATTGTGCAGGTGGCACCCGACACCGGCGGACTCAACCTGCGGACCACGCCCGGCGGCACGCTGATCATGACGCTGAGTGACGGCACATTTTTGAGCGCGCGCGAAAGTGCCGAAGCCGTGCAGGCCAAAGTGGGGTTGCCCAATCAATGGTTGGCCGTGGCCACCACAGCAGGCAAAGCCGGTTTCGTGGCCGCCCAGTGGCTCAAGATCATCTCGATCAGCCCGCAGCCGACACCTTCGACACCTTCGACACCTTCGACACCTTCATTACCTACCCTCCCGCCCGACATCATCGCCCAAAACACCGTGTTTGCGGCCCGCGACACCGTCCTGGCCAATGGCTGGCGCATCACCGCCGGCACACCGCTGCGGGTGATGGAAGCCAACTGGGCCGGCAAAGTCGGCAACCCCAATCAATTGATTCAGGTGCAGAGCTATGCCTTTAAGGCAGGCAGTGTGCCGGGCGCATGGGTGGTCGCGCCCACGGCGGCGGATGTGCGCGCCGCTGTTGACGACGCCAATGTCGCCTTCGGCATCAGCGCCTGGACGTTTGGCATGCACGATGAATTTGATCGCAACTTGTTCGCCGGCAGCAACAGGATGGGCTGGGTGTTGATGACATCGCTGGTCGGCGGCGATCCCATGCCCAACTATGCCGAGTGGGCGCTGGGTGGCTATGGTGTGATCGGCCGGCTCAACAACGATTACGGGGGCAGCGGCACCATCCCCACTCCCGACCGTTACGATGAATTTGCGACACGATGTGCCAACTGGGTGCAAGCGGCCCAGGCCCAAATCCCGGGCCGGCCCGAGTTGCATCGTCGCGTGTGGATCATTGGCAACGAGATGAACAACCCACGCGAGTGGCCGGAGGAAGGCCGCAATCCCGGCAAGGCCATCCAGCCCGAGCAATATGCCGACTGCTTTAACCGAGTCCGTCGCGCCATTCAAGCCCGTGTGCCCAATGCCATTGTGGTGCCGGGTGCCATCGATCCCTATAACGCCGCGTGGGGCAATCCGCTGGACTATTGGAATCGCATGCTGGCAAACATTCAAGATCTGGACGGCCTCGCGCTACATGCCTACACCCACGGCCCCGCCCCTGCTTTGATCACCAGCCTGGGCACCTTTGGCGACGATCCCTTGCGTTGGCAATATTTCGACTTCCGGTGTTACACCCCGCTGCTGGATGTGGTGCCGCAAAAGTGGCGCGGCAAACCCGCCTATATCACCGAGACCAATGCAACGCCCCATGACGGCCAGCCGGCCTGGTCGGGTGGCCGCAACGGCTGGGTGCCCGAGGCCTACCGCGAGATCGCGCGTTGGAATGCGCAGCCGCATGCCCAGCAAATTCAAGCCCTGATCCTCTACCGCTGGATTCGCGGCGGCGGCAGCGATGCCCAGTTTGCCATCAGTGAAAAGCAAGGTGTGCAGGATGATTTCCGTGATGCGATCCGTGGACAGGACAATCGGTGGCGGGCGTGAGGACGAAGTGGTTAGTCGTTAGTCTTTAGTTTTTAGTTGTTAGTTGTTAATTGTTAGTTGTTAGTTGTTAGTTGTTAGTTGTTAGTTGTTAGTTGTTAGTAATGATGCGCGTTAGTTTGTCAAAGCAAATAGATTCAAACGTCATTCCCGCGCAGGCGGGAATCCAGGCATAACTCCAACGCGAAAGTAGATCAAAGAGCTGGATTACCGCCTTCGCAGCAAATATGTGGAGACACTGATTCCCTCCGTTGAAAACGCCAGCTAACAACTAAACACGGATGACTAACACCTTAAAAACCGGCTTCACGATCCTCGACGGCGCGATGGGCACTGAGCTGACGCGACGCGGCATCGACACGACACTGCCGTTGTGGTCGGCGCGCGCCCTCATTGAAGCCCCTCAAGTGGTCGAGCAAATTCACCTCGACTACATCGCCGCCGGTGCTCGCGTCATCACCGCCAATACTTTTCGCACCAACGTTCGCACCATGCAACGCGCCGGCTTTGCCGACCAGGGTCGCGCCCTGACCCATGCAGCAGTGCGCCTGGCGAAGTCGGCAGTGGCCCAATCAAACCATGCAAATGCCCGGGTGGCCGGCAGCATGGCCCCGGTGGAAGATTGTTACTCGCCGTGGCTGGTGCCAAGTGACCATGAACTTATTGCCGAGCACGGCGCACTGGCAGGGCATTTAGCGGAAGCCGGCTGTGATCTGATTCTCGTTGAGACGATGAACCTGATTCGTGAGGCAGTGGCCGCTGCGCATGCGGCGCATCAAACCGGCCTGCCGGTCTGGGTTAGCTTTACGCTCAACGAGCAAAACACCTTGCTGAGCGGCGAGACGTTGGCCGATGCCGTGCAGGCGGTATTGCCGTTTGAGCCAAAGGCAATATTAGTGAACTGCATTCCGGTCGCACAAATCTCGTCGGCATTAAGCGTGCTGCACGAAGCGCTGTGCGACCACGAGG
>JBBQST010000044.1:0-15867 GCA_038213625.1 Thermoflexales bacterium | reverse complement strand
CCAACGTTGATGGGCATCGTCGCGTTCGGCGAACCAACGCACGCCTTCACAGTTCCAGGCCGCATCCACCCTCATGTTGGCCGAGCGATGTCCATCGGCCGCAAATGGGTTGTGCACCCGCGCGTCAAACAGCACGCCGTTGGGGCTGATCTCGAACTCGAAATAATCCAGGGGCGTGTCTTCGCCCATGCCTATGAAAAACTCGACCACCTCTTCGTTATAGATTGGATCGTCGCGTTGGGTGCAATGGCCCCAAATGTCGGCGTCTTCGCAGCTGAAGTGAATGAACAACGCGAGTGAGTTGGCGCAGGCCTGGACGCGGGTTTGCCAGCGCGCAGGGGCCGAGCCGTCCCACACTTGAAACGGCGTCAAAGCCGGCACTCCCTCCCAATTTATAGACTGAAGCTGAATATCGATGGGTTGCCAGTGGGATGGCGCGATTGGCAAAGTTAAAGTTGGTTTCATGTGAATGCGACAGTGAGCGCAGACAAAAAGAACTTTCGAATGGCTGAGGAGTTTTCTTGAAAAACACCGTAGAATATTCCGAGGGTTCTGGTATACTTTTGCGCACGCAGTGGCCATACGTCCATGATTGTGCGTACACTCGGAAGGGTGGCCGAGCGGTTTAAGGCGACAGTCTTGAAAACTGTTGTAGGGTTTATCTCTACCGTGAGTTCGAATCTCACCCCTTCCGCTCGAAGTAGTCCGACTAAGTTGCAGCATGTTTGTAGTTTGTCTGGGAGGGTGCCGGAGTGGACGATCGGAGCTGCCTGCTAAGCAGTTGTTCGGGTAACTGAACCCAGGGTTCGAATCCCTGCCCTCCCGCTCCAAAAGAACGGCTTGAGTGACCTCACTCAGGCCGTTCTTTTTTTATTATTTGACTAGCGCAATGCTTCGATACTGGCTTTTGTCGCCTTGGGTTTAAACCCGGCCTGGATCAGGGCCAACACCGGCACCAGCGACACGATCAGACCTACAGCCGAGACCACCCCAAAGCCGAGCATGCTGAGGAGAACCCCACCGCTCAGGCCGCCTGCGGCTGAAGCGATGTTGATGAGCGCGTCGTTGGTGCTTTGCAGGCGGGCGCGCTCGGCGGCACCCAGGGTGTCGGTGAGCAGTGCCGAGCCAGACACATAGCACGCGCTCCAACCTAATCCCACCAACGTTTGTGCAAAGGCAATCCAGGGAGTGTAGAGCGAGAGCGGTGCCAGGATGCAGCCGGCAGCCAGCGTAAGCGCGCCCAGCGCAATGACAGGTTTACGACCCAGCCGGTCGCCCAAAATGCCGACCAGTGGCGACAACGCAAACATTCCCAGCACATGGGTGGTTTGCACAATCGAGATATCGCCCAGGGCATGGCCGTTGTCCTTCATGTGCACGCCGATCACGCCCATGGCAAAGACCATGGCGGCCTGGCCGCACACCATCGCAATAGCGGCCACCCGCGCATCGGCCAGGTGCATGATCTCGAAGAAGCTGCGTTGGCCGGTGGCAGAAGGTGTTGCGGCCGTGATCACCGGCGTCTCCTGGGTCTGAGCTTCGCGCGATAGTTTGGCCAGATCAACTGCCATCAATACGAACAGCGCAATGGCAACCATGAGAAACAAGGCTGCTGTGGCAAACATCGGGCCTGAATACAAATTGACACCCAGCGAGGCAGCCAGATTGGTCAGCGGCACGACCACAGCGGGGCTGGAGCCGAATACGGCCCCGATGGTGGCTCCCCACACCACAATGCTAATCGCGCGCGCACGTTGCGAGTGCGGATACACCTCGGCAGCCGCGTAGCGGCTTTGATCGAGAATGCCTCGGCCCGCGCCCAACAGAATCATGCCTGGCACATAGATAAACAGATTTGCGGTGACGACGCCGATGGCACCACACAAGGCCCCCAGGGCACCCATCAACCCGCCCAGCACCAAACCCACCCGTCGGCCGCGCCGTTGGATGAATGGACCCAATCGGTAGTTGGCAAAGGCCGAGCCCAGCAGAACCAATGTCAGGGGCACGCCGGCCAGCGCCTTCTGACCAGTCAGCTCGATAAAGGCAAATGTATTGATCGAGGCGGTGGTGCTATAGGCTGCGGCCGAGAGGGCCTGGGCGAGAAAGAGCGCCAGGGTGACGCGTAAGACGACTTGCTGGTGCGATTGAGGGGATGCGCTGCTAGGGATGCGGGCCATGTTCTTCCAGGTGTTCCTTTGTTGTGATGGCCCAACGGGCCTTGGCATATTTTGGCACACCTGCGTGCTGCCAGTTAAATACCCGCACCGGGCGATCACTTTTGTGAAGCAGCCAGAAATATAAATCCTGCGCGATGTTTGTGGGCAGCGGCGTGCACTCGTCGGTCAATGACACCTGTGGCTTTAGAAAGATCCACAACTCATCGGCGGCATTGACCAGCGAGCAACGGCTGGCTGTGTAGGCCGAATGATAATCCTGCTGCGATTCCCGGCCAAACGCCATGTCCAGCACAAAGTGTTCCATCAGCGTGTCCGGATGCAGCGGCACGTAGCCGGTCTGGTAGGCCGTGCGACGGGCCCAATCAGTGTGCTTGTAGTCGGTGACATCCTGCGAGAGAAACACCAGCGGACGGACGCCGTGGTCGCGCACCGACGTGAGCAGGTTGCGCTGGATATCGGCGGTCATCTGCGGGTCGAGGTGTTCGACCTGGCTGACGAGGGGCTGGCCGCGCTCCAGCGCCGCTGTGAGCGTTTGAGCGCGATGTTCCGGACTAAGTTGATCACTGTATTTGCCTGTGGCGGCCAGTTGAATCCAGGGGAAGAAGCGCACCGATTGGCCGGCTCTGGCCTCCTGCCAGGTGATCAATTCGGCTAGCACACCCTCAGGCAGGCTGTGAATCTCATCGGTGACATCAAAGTGCCAGAATTCCTGGCAGCACAGCTCCAGGCTGATGCAATCGCGCATGATCTCGATCTTGCTGCCCTGGTGCGAGGTGTTGAGCAGATACGAGCCGAGCGCGGCTTCAGGATTGATAGGTACGTAGCCGAGCGTGAGTGCGACGTAGCACATCCAGTGCAGGTAGCGCATTTGATCCCCGTCGAACGACGTGTAGACCAGCGGCCGCAGTGTCAGCGGCTGCTCATGAAAAAGGCTTTGAAAATAGCTCAGCTGGGATTGGGTGAGGCGACGCCGGAGTTGCTGCAGCGTTTGAATCGTGTTTGTGTTGTGAATATTGCTGGCGTTGCCATCAGAGTTCAAAATATCTGATGACATATGCTGCTAGTCTACAGGATGGTTGCATTCTCACAACAAGAATGCACAATTGACGCATATTCCGCGCATGAGGCAATATCTAACAAACGATCTGAACCGTGTTCGGTAAATTGAAAAAAGCAAAACGCAGCCATCTTATGATGGCTGCGTTTTGAATACGCTTGCGCAGTTCTTCGCGTACTGTGCACGGTGCTTCGCACAATGACGTTCAACTATTTCAGCGTCAACAGGTAGGACACCAATGCAGTGAAATCGGCTGCGGGGATGCTCTGTTCGTAAGTCTGGGGCATGATACCGGCCGCGCAAGCCCCCTGCGGGCATTGCGGCTCAATGTAGGCATTCGGGTGATAAATGGATTGGACGATGTATTCCTCAGCCGTGGTTGCAACCGGCTGATCCTTCACATTCGCCTTGTATTGTTCGTCAGTAACTTTGCCTTCGGCAATCGTAGCAATGTTGGTCATGTTCGGGCCCACTGCGCCGTTCATCACTCCTCGAATGGCGTGGCAGGCATTGCATCCCAACGACACCACCAACTCTTTGCCCTTTTCCTGTTCCGCGCTCAGCGGCACTGCAGTGGGGCGGGGTGCGCCACCTGTGCCGGGCTCTGGTGGCATGACCACATCATCGCTCTCGTAGGGCGCCAACGCCCAGTTGGCCACATAGTTGGACACGTTGTTGACTTCGTCTTCGCGCAGGTTGCCGCCATAAGCCTGGCTAAAGGTCGGGTGTATGGTCTCCCAATCGGCCGCGCTCTTGATGGGAATTCCTGCCGCGACGACGCCGCGAACATAGTTCACCAGGCTGCCGGTCCAACCCAATTGGGTCAGACGCGTGCTCTTGGTCACGTCCTTGCTGCCAAGCACATTGTTAGCGCCGATCGTCTCCTCGGACTTGCCGACAAAGGAGATGTGGCTGAGGGTGGGGCCGTTGGCCTCGATGCCCTTGCCATCCAAGCCGTGGCAGCGCGCGCACTGCTCGGCATAGGTCCTGGCCCCCGCTTCGATGGAGCGCGCCTTGAAGTTGATGTCGCGCTCGCCCAGCGCACCAATGTCAGAAATGCCGACGATGGTGCACACGCTGAGCATGGCCAGAAAGCCAACCAGGCCGGCGAGAATTCTCACCGTGAAGCTGGGCCGATACGTAATGATCTTTTTGAAGAGATTCATGAAAGTCCGGTATCACTTAGGCGCGAAACGACGGCAAACAAGAACTTGCACATCGCTTCACGCCAAAATAGGCTGGCTAAGAATTACTCAGCGTGACCCGCATCCTTGTGCACCCATGCGCCTTTGGTGAATTGCTTTGCGGTGCCTTCGGCATCGGTGTAGTTGATCGTCAGCAGAACCGACTTCAGGTTGTCCTGCAATTGAGTGACCGCCAGGGTTGCCGTGGCATCGTTGGAGAGCTTTTTGGCAGGGTCGCTCAGCTGCATTTTCTTGATCATCTCATCGCGAAGTTCGTGAACGACGGTGTTCAACTCGGGGGCATCCGGCACATTCAGGTCCTCTACAACCTCGTGTGTGCCGACCACCAGTTGATCGTAGGGAATGGCTTTGATGATGCTCTCACCTTCGTCAGGAATGAAATCCTGCGCGACTTCGGTGGCAGGATCGCCCCGCACATCACCGAAACCAGTCACCGGCACGCCCTGTGGCCGGCCGCCCAACGTTAGATACAGGATCAACAACTCGAATAGCACACCCAGCGTAATCGCCACCTTGCGATCCGCGTAGCGCCGGCTTGGGTTTGGATCGATGTAAGGAACAACGACCAGCAACAGAATGACCAGCGGCGGGATCACAATTCCCCAGAGTGTCTTGGGCGTCAGACCCAGCACATTGGCAAAGAAGCCATCGATCGAGGCCGTAATGCCCCAGTCAGAGGGGAAGAACGGGAAGATGTGCGGGATCTTGATGAGACCCTGCAGCCAGTAGAAGTACCACGGCGCAACGGTGTGCTGCGGTGTGACCAACGGGTTGGCGTGGTTCTCCAGCGGCGCACCGGCATACCAGGTCACTGTGCTGATGGCGAGAATGGCGAAGGCCACGGCCACATACATCAACTCGTTGGTCAGAATGTCGGGCATGAAGTTGACGCGCTTGTCCGGGGTCACCTTGCGCGCGGTGTCCTCACCCACGGCTTCCATCTCGGGTGGCAGACTGATGCCGAAACGCACCACTTTGTAGTAGTGCACGGCCACGAACACCACGCCGATCAGCGGGAACAGCAGCACGTGCATGAGATAGAAGCGCAGCAAACCGCCAGCGCCAATTTCAGGTGCACCGCGCAACAGCACGTTGATGGTGGGGCCGGCCAACGGCGCTGCATCCGCCATCGAGGTGCCGATCGTGACTGCCCAGAATGCCAATTGATCCCACGGCAATAAGTAGCCGGAGAACGATAAGAACATGGTGATGATGAGCAGGAGAACGCCGGTGAACCAGGTGAATTGCCTTGGTTTTTTATAGCTCGCCGTCACGAACGTCCGCCACATATGTAATGTGACGATAACGACCATGGCCTCGGCGCCCAGGCGATGCAAATCGCGCATGAACTTGCCGAACGGCACGTTGGTCATGATATCGATCATGTTCGGGTACGCCGCCCCTGGGGACGGGGTGTAGAAAATCATCAGGAAAATGCCGGTGATGATTTCGAGCACAAATATCCAGGCCGAGAGAAACCCAAGCCGGAAGGTTGGGTAGAGCGCGGTCACCGCCTCGTGATAAAACGACGGGCGGATGTGGAACCAGAAGCCCTCGGTATGCGGCTTGACGCGGGTGTTGGGCCGGGGGGCCGGATCACCACGCAGTACGCCGCGCACATCATTCCACGACAGACCCGATGTAAAACGGGTAAAGCCATCATCTAAACGCTGAGCCAGCGTGGCTTTCAGGCCGGTTGTTTTTAGTTGTTGAACAAGTTTTTGCCCGACAATCGCCATAAATCAACTCCTCGTAGTCTTCTTCAATACCATTGGCGACATCAAAATCTGTGATCAGAATTTAATATCTTCAATGCATTCATCGCCGCATTCATCTCAAATTCAGCATTATGACAAGTGCGATTTCACAAGTGCGATTTGCCTAGAATTTTTTTGCCGGTATCCACCAGGATTTGAGCGGCATTGGCTGGCAGTGCGATCGGCTGCCCATCTGCAGACTCGGCGATCGTCGCTCCACTTGCATCCTGCACCTGCATCACGAAACGATCCAGGCTGCGTGGTGCGGGGCCGGCGATCCAATCTCCATTGAGGTGGAATTGCGAGCCGTGGCACGGGCAGGCAAAAATATTGGATGCATCGCTCCATGGGTAGATGCAACCTAGATGGGTGCAAACCTTATACAAGGCATTGATGCCCTGATCGGTGTTCACAACCCAAAACTTGCCGGCATTGTTGGCGATAGGCACCTTCTGAGTGGCTGCGTCAATGAATTGCTGGATGCCGACGGGAATGATGCCACCGAACTCGCCCAGCCGCGCGCGAGGCAGGGCAAAGAAGAAGCTGAGGCCGCCAAATTGGACCAGGAACAACGCCATCGATGCGCCCCACACGTAGTTCAAAAACTCACGGCGGGTCACGGTTGATTCTGTGCCGGTTGTTGTGGCGGGTGCAGCCGCAGCAGATCCAGACACGGTGGTTGCGGGCTTGGGTGCAGCCGCTGTTCCGGCCGGTGCCGGTGTTTTAGGCGGTCGCGGCACCTGGCCGAGCGGATTGTCCGCAGTTGAAATATTTGGAACAACCGGAGGCGGTGCTTTAGGAGGCCCACCAGCACCCGGAGGCGCGGGTGTTTTGGGCGGTCCGCCAGCAGCCGGTGGCGGCGGTGTGCGCGGAGGCCCACCGGCCATTGGAGGTGCCGGGGCCTTGGGAGGACCTCCTGCACCCGGAGGTGCCGGTGCTTTGGGAGGGCCACCCGCAGCAGGCGCACTGGCTCCTGGAGGAGGTGGCGCTTTCGGAGGCCCACCTGCGCCGGGGGGCGGTGGTGCTTTGGGAGGGCCGCCCGCGCCAGGTGGTGGCGGTGATTTTGGCGGGAGGCCAGACG
The DNA here is from genome assembly GCA_038213625.1 of Thermoflexales bacterium. Lineage (GTDB taxonomy): Bacteria > Chloroflexota > Anaerolineae > J036 > Brachytrichaceae > JANMVQ01. The sequence goes on along the minus strand of JBBQST010000044.1, from coordinate 8,587 downwards.
TCGCCTTGGGGGCGTCCGCGTTTTTGTTCTCGGTCGGTTCCGTTTGATTTGGCGTGGTTTCGGCCATGCTTACTCCTAACAGATATAGCGATTGCTACAGTTCCTGAGACGATCTCAAAGATGATATCTGCATCACGATGTCTGCATCGCGATGCCTATACTGCAACGATTACAACAAAATAACCTTGGCAAAACTGCCAAAAAAGCTCAGATTGTGGTGTTGCGAATATAACATGCGGTGCGTTATGCGGCAATGATCCTTCGCGTTTGTGTCGTGTGACTTTCCGCGTGATAGCTTGAATCATTGGATGGTTGGTTGAGTTTGGCTGGTGATTAGAGCCACGGCACCCAGAAATTTCGCTTTAACGCACCACCAAAAACTGAAAATAGACTAGCACGATGATGCCGGCGATGATGCGGTACCACGCAAAAGGCACCAGATTCTTTCGCGCCACATAGCTCAGAAAGAACCGGATCACGACGAGCGCGACCACAAACGAGACCATCAACCCGATGAGAATGGCTGGCACTACGGCTCCGGTGATCAAATCCAGGCTGCGCACCAGATCGAATGCGCCGGCTGCCAGCAGGGTTGGAATGCTGAGGTAGAACGAGAATCGCAGTGCGGTGGGGCGGTCAAGCCCCATCAGCAAGCCGCCGACCAGGGTGGACGCCGAGCGCGACATGCCCGACCACAGGGCCGCGATCTGGGCAATGCCGATGCCCAGGGCCTGTCGTGAGGTCACGGTTTCCAGGTTTTGGGTGGTTTGTCGGTTGGCGCGCTGTAGTACCAGGTTCTCGACCACCAGAATGATGATGCCGCCGACGATCATGGCAATGGCGACGCTGATGGGGTTGAACAGGGCCGAGAGTTGCTTGCGAAAAAGGAAGCCGATGGCGGCCGCCGGGATGAACGCGATCAGCACATTCAGCAACAGCCAGCGCGCGGCTTTGTCGCCCTGCGCGGCCCGGCGCACTTGGGTGACGAGATCGCGGGCAAAGAATACGATGACAGCCAGAATCGCGCCGATCTGGATGACGACCTCGAAGACTTCGGCCAGCTCCTTGCTGCCGATGGCGGCATCGAAGTTCAGCAATTGGCCCACGATGATGAGGTGGCCGGTGGATGAAATGGGTAGGAATTCGGTGAGGCCTTCCACGATGCCCATGATGATGGCCTTGAGGAGTAGATCAAAATCCATGTTGGGCCGCATTGTCCCAGATGCATCGAGATCGTGAGAACGCTTTTGCGGTTTGGCCGGCTACCCTGACCCTGTCAGCTGCCGAACAATCTGGAGATTCATGTTCCTGCTAAAGTTCGGCCTAGCATGGCTGCTCAAAAATCTTCCGGCCCAACACGGGCGCGCCTCGGTGTGGATGTGGGTCTGACAAACACCGATCTCGTTTTGCTCGCGCCTGAGGCTGAACCACGTCGCTTCACCTTGCCCAGCCTCGGCCGTATGGGGATGGATGAATTGGCCCACATTTTGGACCAGTTGGGCCTACAGGCCGAGCACTTCGAGGCAATCTGCATCACCGGCGGCCAGACTAAAAAACTGCCAGGTGTGCTAGCTGGCATCCCTCTGATCAAGGTTGGCGAGATGGAGGCAATTGGCCGGGGTGGGCTGTATCTGGCACAGCATGAAGCGGCGCTGGCGCAGCAAAATGCGGCGCTGGTGGTGAGCGCGGGTTCGGGCACGGCCATGGTGTCGGCACGAATGCCCAGCGATGCGTCTTCATTGGTCGCGAAACACGTGACAGGCACGGCCGTGGGTGGCGGCACGTTGCAAGGATTGGCCGGGTTGTTGCTCGGCACGACCGATGCGCTGGCGATTAACGTGTTGGCCGAGCAGGGCAATGCCAACGGCGTCGATCTCACCCTGCTCGAAGCGACCGGTGGCGCGATTGGGCATTTGCCGGCCGATGCCAACGCGGTGAACTTTGGCAAGGTGGCGCGCATGGGCCCAGATTGGCATGCCAGACGCGAGGACATCGCCTCAGGGTTGGTGCGGCTGGTGAGCCAGGTGATTGCCGTGATCGCGATCAACGCCGCCAAGGCCGAGCAGTTGCCGCTCATTGTGGTGATTGGGCATCTGGCCGATTTGCCGAGCGTGCGCAAGGTGCTGGCCGCGGTGGCCGGTTACTACGATGCCAAAATTGTGGTGCCGGCCAATCCCGGCTATGGCACGGCCATGGGCGCGGTATTGAGCGGCCTCGATATCGATCCAGCACGATCAAGTTTACGATGACGTTTAAATTTGAAGAGGCGTATGCCGTCATCAAACGCATTCCCAAAGGCATGGTGATGAGCTATGCCGGCGTGGCGCGCCAATGTGGCCGGCCGGGTGCGCAACGCGTGGTGGGCTACGCACTGCGGGCGTTGCAGACTGGGAGCACAGTGCCGTGGTGGCGGGTGATCAATTCGCAGGGCCGCATCAGCAACAGCAGCAGCCCCGATGCGCCGGAGCGCCAGCGCGAACTGCTCGTGGCCGAGGGTGTGGTGGTGAGCGAGGACTATCGCATTCATCTGCGGCTGTATGACGCTGAAGACATTGTGTATGCCAAGTTGCGCCGCAGCCGGGCAAGAGAGCTGGGAGCGTAGAGCGTTGAGCAAAGACTAATTTGCAGGCACGAAGTTGTGGTAGACATGGGCCTCGCAGGGGATGCGGCCGGCGCGATTGCATTGGGTGAGCATGGGCCGGCCCTGGGCCACCGCAGCGTTGAGCATGGGCAGGGTAAACGTGCCGGGCCCATCTTCAGACACCTCATGGCACGAGGCGCAGGTGTTATCGACGCGGGTGGCGAAATTGGGTTGCGTGGGGTTGAAGGCGCCGTAGCTGAAATTGCCGTCGGCCTGCATGTGTTTGGTGAAGCCAGTGGATTCAGTGTCTGTCAGCCAGGTTTGCATGACGATGAGCGTGTTGGTCGGCATCGGTTGGCCGGGCTGCCAATGCCGCAATGTAGCTTCGTCGATGAGCATGTGCCGGGTGCTACCGTCGGTGCGAGTAACGGTGGCGTAGCGCCGGAAGGCCGTGTCGTTGATGACTTGGCGGGGGAGTTGCTGCCAGCGCAGTGGAGAAGTCGCACATGCGGCCAGTGCCGCCAGTATGACCAGGGCAAAGCTACAAAGGCTATTGCCGATTCGGCCTGTCTTGATCGGTAATCGATTTCGCCACAGCGCTGACATGGTTTTAGCCGGTGTGCATCATGCTCATTCACGGATGCGTTTGCGTTGAAAAGTGAATGTGGGTGAACAGCTCAGGCACGTGCGAGTCCCATACGCCGTGCGGGCTCCACACCCAGCCGCTGGAGTCCTGGGCCGGCGGCGCTTCCTTGTATTGGTTGAAGCGGGAAAAGTCCATGCGCCACACGTCCTGATTCTTCGGCGGTAATGCGCGCTGGTCCGGCATCGCCAGCCACCTCATGCCCGCCCACGGCAAGGCCAGTTCCACAGTCCACCCTCGATCTCGGTCGATATGCTGGTTCAAGGTGCCGTTGAGTTGGACTGCGTACTTTAGGCCAGGAAAATCCCAATTCGAATAGCCAATGCGCTTGCCGCGCGGGTGCGGCCGAAAGCCGACGCCGTCGAAGACATCCACGCCCGGCACGTTTCGCGCAAACTCGGGAATCTGGCTGTAGCCTGCCCGCTCGTATGCCTCTTCCCACACGTAGAAGACTTCGTAAATCGTTCCCAATGCATTGATTTCAAACTCGTAATAGGCATCCGGCCCGGCAATAAAGAGTTCGATGTCGTTGTTTTCATAGATCGGCGAATCGCGCTCGGTCAGGGTGGCTTCGAGGAATGGCTCTTCGATCCAATAGCCGACATACAAGGCGTCGTCATCCCACAGCACAGCGGCGCGTGTGTCGTGGATGGTGCGGCCGCCGCTGATCAAATCCGAGAAGCGCGGCGACTTGGGCGCTTGCTGCCAGCAGGCTTTGTCGAGGTTGCCGTCGATGTGAATGGGAGTGTTTATCCGATAGGCCGTGTAATGGGCGATGCGATCCTGCGGCCATGGGAATGGCCAGTGTTCATGAGATTGAGGTTGCATAGTGGCTTATTTTGGCTTATTTTGGCTGATGTGGCTGGACTGAAAAGTGTTTGCCTGATCATTAAAGTTGATCTGGACTGTGAAGGTTATCCGGCAAAGTCTCGGCTTCATTTCTACGTATTTCCGACGATTGACCTGATATCTGGTTCGGGTATACTTCGCGGCCACCAAACGAAACGGATTGGTGGTTTCAGTTGCTGCCTTAGCTCAATCGGTAGAGCAATCGCTTCGTAAGCGATAGGTTTCGAGTTCAACTCTCGAAGGCAGCTTGATAAACGGCGACTTACAAGTCGTCGTTTTTATTTTTCCACGGCCAGCGTCTGTGGCAATTCCACCGCATTATTCATGGCGCGCTGGGCCGTGTTCACGAAGGCGCGCGCGTTGGTGAACTCGCTGTAGAGGCCGACAAGGACTCGATAGTCGCCGGGAGCGGCATTGGCATCGACCGTGAACGAATGCGTGTCGCGCAGCACCACGCCAGGCCGCCAGCAGGTCGTGGGCAACGCCCAGTTTAGTGGCTTGCCGTCGGCATTGCCGATGCGGGTTTCATCCGCCAGCGTCGGAGCCACGTGCGTAAAAATCTTGTAGGAGTGCGAAAGGGGCTGGGTGCTGTCCAATTTCCAGTAGTAGGTGATATCGGCGGTGTCGCCGGGCTTTAAGGTTGGTTTTAAGGTATAGCCGAGCAGTTTAATCTCGCCGTCGCGCTCGAAGCGAATGTTCGTGGGGACGAGATCGGCCGGCAGCGTTGCACTTGGCACCACCAGCGGTTCGGTGCCGTAGCTGATGACGCGCAGGAGTGCAATGTGGGTGAATAACTGGAGGATAGTCACCCCGATCACGACAGTTCGTATAGGCACAGATTGGGTGGACAGATAGCTGGCGGCGAGAGCGACGGCGAGCGGCGCGAAGTACATCAGCAACCGGCCGGTCTCATCATGTGCGAGGCGTGTGATCGACAGGATCGCGATGGGCACGATGAAGGCCGCGGCGAGCGCGGGCTGCTTGCGCCATAGGGTGAGCACGGCAATGGCCACCAGCGGCAGGCCGATAAAGTTGAAGATGTCCAGCGCGCTGAACAGCGCCCACGGCCAGTAGGGCCGGTCGAGGGTGAAGTGCTGGTTCATGCTGGCGCGATAGGTGCCGATGGGATCGTAGCCAAAGCCGATCACCAACACGGCCCAGAACAGCACAAAACCAGCAGCCATGCCCGCTAACTGCAAGCTCCACTGGGCCAGCTCATGCCGTTGCGGCGGCAGGGTGCTGGCGCGTTGTTGCCAGATTCGCACCGCAAGGTAGAGGCCGATGATCGCGAACATCGGCGCGTTGGCGACGGTGCAGAACAGACCCACTGCCAGCAGCAGGCCAATCAAAAGTGCCGGGACAAACCTGGGTTTTCCGGGGTGTTGGAGCCGCTGAACCAGCAGCTCGCACAGCCACAAACCCGTGATGACGATGAGCGGATAGGCGCGGTTGAACCGCGACACCCACATCAGCACACAGGCCGTTGCAAGATAAAGCCATGCGGCCAGCAAGGCTGCGCGCTGGCCGGCCCAGCGTTTGGTAAAGCTATACAGCGGGAAGATCACGACCGTGGCGAGCACAACTTCGATCAGGCCACCAATTAGGCCGCCAACGATTTGCACATCGCTCAGCGGAGTTGGAAGTTCATCGAAGCAGGCCAGTGGGCGCAGGATAGGCCCCAGGCTTGCGCTCAACGGCCCCAACACTTCGGCAACGCGTGTGCTGAACCAGAAGACGAGCGGCAATGCCGGGGGATTGAAGCGTGGGTGAATCGGGTAATTCGGCGCGTTCTGGACGAAGTCGGCCAGGAATGTTGCGGCATTGTCGATGCGCGCGCCAACGGTGAAGTAGCCGCTGGAGAATTGGGAGTATTGCCGTTGCAGGATGCCGCGCAACGGATACGGCTCCACCACAGCCGTGGCCGCAATTTGCAGGCCGATACCAGCCACGAATAATGCGGTCAGATACAGGCCAATGGTTTTGCGCGAGGTCTGTTCGGTGGTGCCGTTGAACAGCAGGTGCCCCATCAGCACATAGATGACATAGGCCAGCGCCAGCGGCACAACCTGCGCCAGAGTGATGGACTGGGCGCGCTCCCAACCCAGCACGCGCTGTTGGCCGAGAATGAGCGCGGCCGTGTAGACCAACGCCGGCCCCAGCACCACACCCCAAAACAGTAGACGCGCCGCACGCGTTTTCATTTCAGTTTTCTCCGCAAGGTTAAAAACAGCGCAACTGCGAAGATGAATCCGGTGAGTCCGGTGATGGCGCTGCCGATATACAGATCGAGCGGTCGATAGCTGACCTCGATGGTGCTGTTGCCGGCCGGGATGGGCACGCCGATCAGCGCGCCGTTGGCGACGATGGGCGTGACCGGCACGCCATTCACCTGAGCGATCCAGTTGGCGTAATAGGCCTTGCTGACAACGAGTAATGCTGGCGAGGCCGTGTAGGCAGCCACTTTCATATAGCCGATGGCGCTGCCTTCCACGCCGGCCTGTGCATCGCGGGGCGTGTTGGGATCGCTGTTGATCTGGTTTGCATCTCGCTGGTAGATCACGGCCTGGGTAAAAGGATCGAAGCCGTCGGCGCTGAGTTGGGTATAGACCGCGTCGTCATTCGCGGCCGTTTGGATGGATGAGGCCACCCATGCTTCCTGAGCCGGATTGGGCTCCCACAGCAGTTGAAAGAGATGGACGTCGTCCTTGCCATATTTGTCGTCGGCTATTTTGTTTGCTGGAATCTGGCGGCCATTGTCGGTGCCCATGCCGCCGCGCCAGGTGGCGGTGTAGCGGACATTGAGCAGCCGCGAATACACATCCTCGGGCGTGCGCTTGAGAAAGGTGTCGTAGGCCTTGAGTTTGATGGGTGAGCCGCCGCCGATTTCGCGCAGGCCGTTCACGCAGGCCATGTTGAGATCGAGGCCGTAATGGTTATACAGCCGCGGCGTCTTGTCGGTGATGGCGGGCAATAACGTTGAAACCGGGAAGGTCGATCCCACCGGTTGGGTCACGGTAAAACGGGTGGTGCTGAACAGATCGAACACCAGAATTGCAAACACCGGCACCAGCCACACTGTGCGCGGCAGGATTGCACGCGCGCGCCAGATCAACACAATGCCGATGCCGAGCAGGCCCGCGAATAGCAAGACCAGCCGGTTGGTCAAAGCCAGCGTGTCGGTTTGGGCGGCACTGCCAATGACGCGCGCCAGCACGACCAGGGCTGCGGCAAACACGGACCAGTTGATGAGGCGCAGGCCAGCCCTACGCACCTGCTGGCGCATGGGTGGGCCGAGTGGATGCAACAGGCGATCCAGACCGTAGGCCGACAGAATGCACAGGGCCAGCGTGACAATGGCGGCGTGGCGCTCCTGGCTGCGAAACTGGCCGTAGCCCGGCGCGAACAAATAGGCCAGGTCATAGCCCAGTGCATTGGCCCCAAAGCTCAACACCAATGCACCCAGGCCAATGGCGACCCAGATCCACACCCGGCGGAAGTTGCCGACGATGGCGATGATGACCATGATCAGCGCGGCCACCCCAACATAAATCGGTTGCCAGAATTTGAAGTTGTCGTTGGTCAGCATCAGCCACACATCGGCCAGTTGAAAGCCGCCGCCAGCCTCATTGAAGCCGATGGAGGCGCGGGTGGAGGCCTGGGCAAACATCAGCGATGGCACCAGTTGGGCTGCCGCAAACCCGATGGTGAGTGCGCCTGTGACCACGCCGCGCAGCAGAATGGCGCGCCAGGCCATTTTGCCTTGCCGCATCCCACTCCAATACAAATAGGCAATGGCACCGGTGTAGGCCATAAACAGCAGCGTTTGAGGATGACCCGCGGTGTAGGCCACCGCCGCGATGAGTGCGGCCAGTCCCGCTGGTCCCAACCAACGGCCACGCTTTGCCCGCGCCAGCCGGTCGAGGGCGAGCAGCAACCAGGGTGCCCAGGCGAAAGTCTCCAGAATGCCAGTTTGCAACACGGCGTAGCCCGTCAGGAAACCGCCGAACATGAAGATGCACGCGCCCCAAACCGCAGCGGCACGGTGCAAAGGCCGGGGCGTGGCATTGCGCAAAAAAGCATACAGACCCAGACCCGCCCACAACACATGCAGCATCACCTCCCACTCCAACGCGCGCAAGGGATATTCGACCCAGCCCAGCGCACGACCCAGCAGCATTAGGCCGAGCACAGGCGGATAGAGAATCTGGGACTGCGGATCGGCCTGAAAGGGATGGCCGCTATACAGACATTCCTCCAATACGGGGAAGATGCCGGCCGCGATCTGGCGGAAGGCCATTTGCCGGTAAGCCAAAAATTGCAAGGTGAAGTCGCCGGATTGAAAGGTGAGCCGGTCGGCCAGGTTGGGGGTGAGGATGCGCCAGTAGAACAGCAGCCACATCAGCACCAAAATAGTGATGGGGAGCAACACGGTCGCCCATTTCCGCACGCGCTGAGATTGCAGGACTGTCATGATGGGTGGCTCATACGGGCGGGGAGCAGCGTTTTGGACAGAA
>JBBQST010000043.1:0-15877 GCA_038213625.1 Thermoflexales bacterium | reverse complement strand
CCATCAGCGCGTTGTTTGACGGCGATCTTTGAGCTGGGAGCGATGAGCTGGGAGCGGAGAGCGGTGAGCGATGAGCGATGAGCTGGGAGCGATGAGCGAAAAGACTCTTGACTCAAGACTCTTGAGTCTTGAGTCGCAATCCTGCTCACCGCTCACCGCTCCCAGCTCTCCGCTCCCCGCGCTTGTGTATGATTGTCCGTGATGGATGCCAATCATTTGATTCGAATGCGCCAGCGACGGCGCGAGAAAATTAAGCGCGGCACGCCTCGCCGCGTCGGTCAGTTGCTCACCTCGGTGGGCATTGCGATGTTGGTGGTGCTGGTGGCGGTGCCGGCCACCGTGGCCGCTGCAGGGAGCGCAACCTATGCCTATCTCACGGCCGGTCTGCCCGACCCAACCCAGATTCAAAAAGTCGAGAACGACTTTCAGACCACCAAGATTTTTGATCGCAACAGCAACCTGCTGTACGAAATCATTGACCCCACCGGCGGTGACCGGCAATGGGTGCCGATCAATTCGATTTCGCCCTATTTGCGATGCGCCACGGTCGCCATCGAGGACAAGACGTTCTGGGAGAACCAGGGCTTCGACATTCGCGGCACGGCCCGCGCGGCGCTGGCCAATCTACGCGGTGAGTCGCAGCAGGGTGGTTCGGGTATTACCCAACAGTTGGTCAAGAACGTGGTGTTGCCGATCGAAGAGCGGGCGGGTCCTGGCCGCACGCCGGTGGTCAAGATCAAGGAAGTGCTGCTCTCGGCCGAGGTGAGCCGCCGCTACGATAAGCGCACTATCTTCGAGTGGTATCTCAACACGAATTTCTACGGCAACCTGGCTTATGGCATCGAAGCCGCGGCCAAGGTGTATTTTGGCAAGAGCGCCAAGGATCTGGATTTGTCCGAGAGCGCGATGCTGGCGGCCATCCCCCAGTTTCCGGGCAAAAACCCGTTTGACAGCCCCGTTGAAGCGGAAGATCGACAGGACCTGGTGCTCGATCTGATGGTGGAGCGCACGAAGTTTGGTGTGCCGGGTTGTAACGTGAAAGCCGAGGACGCGGCCAATGCCAAGCGGCAAAATCTACTCTACGTCAGCAAGACCCAGCGCTTTAACATCAAGGCACCGCACTTTAGCGTGTATGCCAAAGAGCGCGCCATTGAGCTGCTGGCCGACTATCGCGGCATCGGCATGGAAGCGGCCACCCAGTTGGTGGAGCGCGGCGGTCTGCGCATCTACACCACGCTCGATCTGGCCATCGACGATCAGGTGCGCTCGTTCGCCAACCAGCGCATTGCCGCCATGCAGGCCGAAAACAAAAACGTGAACAATGCCTCGGTGGTGGTGATGAAAGTCGGCACCGGCGAAATTTTGTCCATGGTCGGCAGCCTGGATTATTTCAACGACAACATTGATGGCAAGTTCAACGTGGCCATGGGATTGCGCCAGCCGGGATCATCGTTCAAGCCGATTACCTATCTCGAATTGTTGCGGCAGGGCGACCCACCGACCAGCTTGTTCTGGGACACGCGCACCCAGTTTCCCAGCGGTGGTGCGGTGCCGTATGTGCCTGAAAACTACGACCGCAAATATCATGGTCCGGTGTTAATGCGCTCGGCATTGGCCAACTCGTACAACATTCCGGCCGTGGAAGCGCTGAATCAGGCCGGCATCAACAACGTCATCCGGCTGTCACATCGAATGGGCATCAATGACTTGAACCGCGGCCTGGATTTCTACGGCCTGGCGCTGACGCTGGGTGGTGGCGAGGTGCGGCTGTTGGACATGACCTATCTCTATAGCGTCATTGCCAACTATGGCACCATGAAGGGCGTGCCACGGCCGAAAGACCAGAAGCGCCCCGGCTTCCGAGAACTCGACCCCGTGACCATTTTGCGCATCGAACGCGATAATCGCGATCCGCAGACTGGCAACCAGAAGACCGAAATTCTGTATGACTTTCAAGCCGCGGAGGTGCCGAATCTGGTTGGCCCCAACAGCAAGCAAGTGACCTGGCAGCTTATCGACATCATGTCGGATGGCCGTGCGCGCGCGCCGGGATTTGGCTATCCGTCTGCGTTGGATCTGGCCGATGGCCGGCCCGCCGCGGTGAAAACAGGCACCACCAACGATTACAAAGATAACTGGACGATGGGCTTCACCCCCGATTTCGTGACCGGGGTGTGGGTGGGCAACACCGATAGCACCCCGATGGATCAGGGCATTTCCGGCCTCACCGGCGCGGCACCCATCTGGAACGATGTGATGAACTTCCTGCATCAGGGCCGTGAAATCAAGGAGTTTGTGCAGCCAGAGGGGCTTGAGCAGAAGACGGTGTGCAGGATCGATGGCTTATTGCCCAACGGCTCGTGCCCCACGCTTGCAGACTGGTTCCTGCCCGACACAGCTCCCGAACGGCAGAGCACCATCGTGCAGCAGTTCCCGATTGATAAGGCTTCGGGCAAGCTGGCGGTGGCCGGCACGCCGCCGGAGAATGTCGAGAACAAGACCTTCTATGTGTTTCCGCCGCAGGCCCAGGATTGGTATAGCTCGCTCACTGATGATCAGAAAGCGGCCTTTCCAGTGCCACCGACTGACCTGGCCACCAGTGTGGCCAGCGGCGCGGTTGGCGATGTCGTGATCAGCTTTCCGTCCAACGGCAGCTATATCTCGCCCAATCTGTCTCAATCGGCCCCGGCGGCCGCACCGGTGGTGGATCCAAACAATCCCAATCCGGCACCGCCGCCCGAAGCGGTTGCGCCGCCGCCCGGCATCATCCAAATTCGAGGCAATGCCAAGGGTGGAAATTACCTGTCCTATCGCGTGGCGATTGCGCCGGGCTATTCGCCATCGCCAGAGCAATGGCAACAAATTGGGCCGGATCATCCTGAGCAAATTGACAACGGCGTATTGGAAAACTGGAACCTGGCCGGGTTTGGGCCGGGGCCATATTCGATTCGCCTGACGCGAGTGGAACAGGACGGCACCCAGACCAACGCCATGATCCAGGTCAACATCGACAACGCCGCGCCTTCGGCATTCATGGGATTGCCGCTGGCCGGCGATCTGTATAGTCCCAGTGATGAGTGGGTGGATGTGAGCGCGAATGTCAATGACGACCAGAGCATCAGCCGGGTGGAGTTCTATGCCAACGGCCAAAAATTTGGTGAGAAAACATCAGCCCCGTTCGACATCAAGTTCACCATCGGCGGCAATCGGGGTTCGTTCGACTTTTACACCATCGCCTATGATGGGGCCGGCAATAAAACCCAAAGCGACCCGGTGCGGATCGCGATTGGGGGCTAGATGTAGTCGGAATTTAGAATTTAGAATTTAGAAGTCAGAACATTTCACGAGTGATTGTCTTTCTAACTTCTCAATTCTAAATTTCTTCCTCCCCCATGCCTCGATCCTTAAGCCTCGATATTGGTAACCGGCGGATTGGTGTTGCGGTCAGCGATGCCAGCAAGCTGATTGCGCGGCCGGTGTGTGTGATCGATCGCAAGACCGAGAACGCGCTGGGCCGGCTGGTTGAACTGGCCGGCCAGCAGCAGGTGGATGAGATCATCATTGGCCTGCCTCTGAACATCAACGGCACCAAAGGCGAGCAGGCCGAGCGGGTCGAGCAATTCGTGGCTCAATTGCAGAGCCGGGTGACGGTGCCGATTAAACTCATCGACGAGCGATACAGCACCATGGAGGCGCAAAGCATCATGGCCCAGAACGGCACGCGGTCTGGCAAACGCGGCAGCAAGCCGAATCAACCCGATGATGCCGTCGCTGCCGCAGTCATCTTGCAGCGCTATCTGGACGAACAGCGCGCCGTCGTTGACAATCCAGACGACGAAGCGTGGTAACTGCCTAAAATTTTTGTGGTTCCCTCTTTACTGACTACTGACCGCTGACTACTTCCTCATGATCACAATTCTTGGCCTGGGACCCGGTGATGCACAGTTGCTCACGCGTGAGGCGTGGGAGGTGTTGAGTCAGGCACACACCGTCTACCTGCGCACCTGGCAACACCCCGCGGTGGCCGGCCTGCCTGCGCAGCTCAAGCAACTGGACTTTGACGCCTTGTATGACACAGGCACCAGTTTTGATCAGGTGTATGCCCGCATCGTCAAAGCCCTGTTGCGCGCGGCCAAAACGCGAGATGTGGTGTATGCGGTGCCGGGGCACCCGTTGGTGGCCGAGGCGACTGTGCCGTTGTTGCTGGCTCAGGCGGCCACGCTCGGTATCGAGACGCGCATCGTGGGTGGGCTGAGTTTCATCGAACCGGTCCTGACTCAACTGGCGGTGGCCGCGCCAGAAGTGCCAAGCGACCCCATTCATGGCTTGCAATTGTGCGATGCGCTGGAGTTGGCCGCCGCGCACCATCCGCCGCTGAATCCCGACACGCCGGCCCTGATTGCCCAGGTGTATTCGCGGGCCGTGGCCAGCAACGTCAAGCTCACGCTCCTGAATCAGTATCCGCCGGAACACGAGGTCATCGTCGTAAAAGGCAATTTGACCACCAGCCGTCTTCCGTCGTCCGCCGTCCACCGTCTTCCGCTTTACACACTCGATCACGAAGATCACTTCGATCACCTGACATCGTTGTATGTGCCGGCATTGCCGCAGGCCTCGGCGCTGGAGTCGTTGCAGGAGCTGATGGCGCATTTGCGCGCGCCGGAAGGATGTCCGTGGGATCAGGTGCAAACGCACGAATCGTTGCGTAACACCCTGCTGGAAGAAACCTACGAAGTGTTAACGGCCATCGACGAGGGCGATATGCAATCACTGAAGGAAGAGTTGGGTGATTTGCTGTTCAACATCGTCTTTCAGGTGCAAATGGCAACCGAGGCCGAGGTGTTTCGCATGGCCGATGTGATTGGCGAGGTGCACGCCAAGCTAATTCGCCGGCACCCGCATGTGTTTGGCAACGAGCAAACTCGCGATGTCAAAAAGATCGCGGCCAACTGGGACGCCATCAAAAAGCAGGAACACAAAGCCAAGGGCCAGGTGCGTAAGAGCGTGCTGGATGGCATTCCGCCGGCCATGCCCGCTCTGGCTCAGGCTCAAAAAATGGCCCACAAGGCCGAGAAGGCCGGTTTTCGCTACGACGACAATGTGCAGCGTATGGCAAAAGTGCGCGAAGAATTGGACGAGATTGTTAATGCCACAGATCAGGCCAATCTGGAAGAGGAATTTGGCGATTTGTTTTTCTCGCTGGCGGATCTGGCCGATGGATATGGGTTGGATGCCGAGAGCGCCGCGCGGGCGGCCAATTTGAAGTTTGCCAAACGCTTTCGCGCGCTGGAGGCCTTGCTACAAAAGCGCCGACAACAGATGAGCAAGCTCTCGCCCGAGCAACTGCAACGGGCCTGGCGTGACGTAAAAAAGCAGCTTGCGATGGAGCAGGCTTTAGCAGAGTCTGCTCCGCCGGAGTCTGCTCCGCCGGAGTCTGTGTCCGCGTCATGAAAATAGCAGTTCTGGCAGATGTGCATGCCAATCTGGTTGCCTTGCATGCGGTGGTGGAGCAGATCGATCGCTGGCAACCCGATGTGGTGTTGGTGGCCGGCGACATCATCAACCGGGGGCCGCGGCCGGTGGAATCCCTGGCGTATGTGCAGATGCGTCAGCAGGCCGATGGCTGGCGGGTGCTCAAAGGCAACCACGAAGAATATGTCATCGGCCACTCGCTCCCCGATGCGCTGCGAAGTGGGCTGCAGTTCGATTTGTTTCGCAGCTCATATTGGACGTATTGCAAGTTGGGAGGCGATGTCAGCGCATTGCAGGCGCTGCCGCTGCACCTGGAGCCGTTTGCGGGCGTGCGCGTGACGCACGGGTCCATGCGCGGCATCCGGGATGGGGTGTATGCCGCCACACCCGACAGCGTGTTGCGAGAGCAAATTGGGTCGCCGCCGCCCGATTTATTCTGTGTCGGTCACACCCATCAGCCACTGATTCGCCGGGTGGACGACACTTTGGTGGTGAATGTGGGCGCGGTGGGGTTGCCGTTTGATGGCGACTCCCGCCCGGCATACGCCCAAATCGTGCAGGTGAATGGGGCGTGGCAGGCCGAGATTGTGCGCGTGGACTATGACCTGCAAGCCGCCGAGCGCGACTTTTATGAGAGTGGGTTTATGGACGAGAGTGGGCCGATGGCACCGCTGATTTTGAAAGAGTTACAGGTCGCTCGAGGACAGCTCTTTTCGTGGGCGCGGCACTACGAGGCAGACATTCTGGCCGGCCGCATCTCGCAGCAGGAAGCCGTGCAACGCTATTTGCAGGGTTTGGAGTCCACCTGAAGCCGGACTCTCAGCACACGGCTGGCCTGAACATTGAAAATACAAAGCCCCGCTACTAGTTCAAGCAGCGGGGCTGTTTGCAACACAGCGACTTTTGAGGGCCTAGCGAAAGAGCGACTAGACCCCTTCCAGCGTCGCCAGCCCCTCTTTCAGCGCATACAGCGCGGCCTGGGTGCGGCTCGGCAGGTTGAGTTTGGTCAGCAAATTGCTGACATGGGTCTTGACGGTCTTTTCGCTGACCACCAGATGGGTCGCAATGTCCTTGTTGGAGAGCCCCTTCGCGATCAATTTCAACACTTCGGTTTCGCGATCGGTGAGCTTCTCAGGAGAATCGGGCGAGCGCACTTCACGGATGAGCCGTTTGGCCGCTTCGGGATGAAGCTGCACCTCGCCGCGGTTTGCGGCCTTGATGCGCTGCACCAATTCGCTGGCCTGAGTGTCCTTGAGCAGATAGCCCATCGCGCCGGCATGAATGGCGTTGAACACCCGGTCATCCTCGATCACACTGGTCAGTGCGATAATTTCAACTTCGGGTTGGGCCTTTTTGATCTTCTGGATCGCGGTCAGGCCGTCCATGATCGGCATCAGCAAGTCCATCAAAATGATGTCGGGCTGAAGCTGGCGCGAAAGTTCAATCGCTTCCAGGCCGTTGGTGGCCTCGCCGACGATTTGCAAATCTGGGTCCAGCCCCAGAAACATGCGTAGACCCTGACGAACTACGGCGTGGTCATCAACCAAAAGCACGCGGATGCGTTCAGTTTCATTCAGATCAGTAACCATTGCTGTTTCTTCGTTGTTTAATGTAATCGTGTGTTGCATAAAGACTCCTCAACTATGCTTCTAATGTATGAATGACGATAGCATTTTTAATCAAAAGTGTCATGAATTACACCCTAAGAATTACTGACAAAACTCTACGAAGTTGCTATTGCAATATTCATTAACTTTACTCTATGCTATGTCTAAAGGACTGGCTCATAAGCGCTGGAGCAGAGTGACGATGTATGACGATGTAATAGATTCATGATTTACATGAATTTCAAAGAAATATATGACAGGTTTGTTTGTATAGAAATTTACATTGAATATGTTGCACTGTAACTCATCCCTTAGATGTAGCGACAGGCTAATAGATATGCCTACAATGCCCTACAAAACGTGTTTTTGAAGACGTATGAAGCAAATTAACGCTGTTGAGTGATATGGCACGTTTAATGTTAGTCGAAGCATCCGAGGCATTACGCATTGGTTTGAGCATGATCTTTTCGCTCGACAAGAGTCTGGAGATTGTGGCCGAGACCGACGGCGCTGCCAATGTTATGCAATTGGTCGCCCAGCACACGCCAGATGTGGTGGTGATCGACGTTGACATGCATGACGGCGATGACACACTGGCCCAATTGACCCAGGCTGCCTCCCATCTACGGGTCATCGTTCTCACCATCCGCCCCAGCCACGTCGAACACCAACGGCTGGTTGATCTGGGCGCGTTTGCATGCATTGAGAAGCGGGCATCCCCTCAGGATTTGCTCAACGCTGTGCAAGCCGCATCTACAGTGGTTCGTGCTTCTCAATAAGACCCATCAGACCCATCAGACCCATCAAAAACCAGCCCCGTGCGTGTCCACAGGCTGTGTTGAGTTGATCGCGCTCCACAAACGTTGATGCTGCCCTGCTATGATTGCGCCGACCACGGCCATGTGCAGTCGTTGACCTTTGGCCGCTATTAACCTAAATCATCATTTTCAGTTCATCTACATGTCTACCGGACGCAAAGTGCGGCTGACGACGATGGCGTCTTGTGCCGGGTGAGCGAGCAAGCTCAGCCCTCAGGCACTGGCGCACGTGTTGCAGCCACTCCAGGACAAATTCAAACCCGCACTGTTTCCGCAACTGATCGTTGGCTTGGGCGAGCCGGATGACGCAGCGGTGTACAAGCTCTCGGATGAGCAGGCCATCATCCAGACGGTGGACTTTTTTCCTCCAGTGGTTGATGACGCCTATTGGTTTGGGGCGATTGCGGCTGCCAATGCGCTTAGCGATGTCTATGCCATGGGTGGCGATGTCTTGTTCGCGCTCAATCTGGCGGCATTTCCTGAAGACCTGGACCTTGAGATTCTGGCCGACATAATGCGCGGCGGTGCTGATAAGGTGGCCGAGGCCGGCGCGGCCATCGCCGGTGGACACTCGATTCGTGACCGCGAACCCAAATATGGCCTGTCCGTCACCGGCATGGTGCACCCAGGCAAAGTCATGACCAAAGGAGGGGGGCGCGTCGGCGACACATTGGTGCTGACCAAACCGCTGGGCGTCGGGGTCATTACCACCGCCATCAAACGCGACCAGGCCGAACTGGCCCACGCTGAAGCCGCCACGGCCAGCATGGCCCGGCTCAACCGCAATGCCTCGCGGTTTGCGCGAGAGTTTGGGGTCAAAAGCGCCACCGACATCACCGGCTTCGGGTTGATCGGGCATGCGCTGGAAATGGCACGTGCCTCCAAGACCTGCTTCCAGTTCGCGTGGGATGCGTTGCCGTTTTTACCCGGCGCGCTGGGCTATGGCGAGAACTGGACCTTCCCCGGTGGCGCTGAGGCCAACGAAGCCTCGGCTCAACCTCACACGCAGTGGGCGGGCGACTTTGCGCCGTGGCAGAAGATGATGCTGTATGACCCCGAAACCAGTGGCGGTTTGCTGATGGCGCTGCCGCCCAACGCGGCTCAGGCGATGGTGGCGCAGATGCACACGGCCGGCGAGCCCGCCTGGATCGTGGGCGATGTGGTTGAGGGAAGCGGAATACGGATTGTGCGAACTCAAGACTCTTGACTCTTGAGTTTTAAGTCTTGAGTCTTACTCCACCCAAATCTTCGAAGCCAGCTCGGCCCCGATCACATGCTCGTCTAGAAAGCTGCCGTTTTGCACGCGCAGGCGCAGCGGGCCGGCGAAGGGCGCACGCGACACCAGTTGCACCGGCGCACCCGGCCGCAGGTTCAGCGAATTCAGGTAGCGCAGCATTTCACCATCGTGCGAGCCGACGCGGCTGACTTTGCCGTTGGTGCCATCGGGTAGCTCGGACAGCAGGCGGGCGGGAATTTCCACCACTTTGCCGTCGCGGGTGGGGATGGGGTCGCCGTGCGCACAGCGGTCCGGCTGGTTGAGCTGCACAAACATGCGCTCGACCAGCTCGTCGTCCAGATGATTGCTGGACGCGGCGGCGATGGGATATACCTCGTGCCACGAGTAGCCGAGGGTTTGCACCAGGAAGACCTCAAAGATGCGGCGCTTACGAATGGCCTTTAGTGCATAGCGCTGGCCGGAATCGCTGAGGGTGAGGCCGCAGGCCCCATCGCGGCGCACATAGCCCCGGCGCACCAGCCGCTGAGCCATGCGCGAGACGGCCGGCGCGGACACATCCAGCCGGTCGGCTACCGCGCGCAACGATACCCGGCCGGTCTCATGGGCGACTAAAAAGATTTCAGCCAGAAAATCGAGCACCACTGGGCTGACTTTGCTGCCTGGGCTCGGCTTTGAATCTTTTTTTGCGCGGTCGGTTGCGGTACCGCTGGTGCTAGTATTTGCCATCTTTCCGCGCATTATTACACATTGACGTTGTCATCTCAACTACAAATCGCCCACACATGCCCGGTGGTTTGTTACTGGTTCTGCGGTCCCAATTCGCCTAAAGTCGTTCGCACTGCTAATGATCCGAGATAAAATCGTTGGCATAGCTAACGATCTAAGATAGTTTTAATTTACGAAGACTATAGTCCCGGCCCAGCCCCTGGTAAACGTGTCCTCATCATTTGCGGACATGGACTTGAACTGGGGCAGAGTCTGCACAAAAGCTACACCGTGTCACTGCAGGCCTCCTGGCCTGCGGGCACAGTGGATTCAAAGCACAAGACGTTTACAGTGAGTTTACGAACATCTGCTACCTGATACGAAGGTAAACAGCTGGTTTGAAGATAGTTGGAAGATCGTTGTTGGAAGATCGTTAAGGAGACATTGAACTTGAAAAGGATGAACGAGCCGGTTGAGAAGCGAGTTGAAGTGCGCGTGGCTCGGCGCACAGGGTTCACTTTATGGGTGAGTGGGATGATGGTTCTGGCGGCCTGTAGCGCACCCGGCGCGGCCACAAACGATGCCTCGCAGCGGTCGGCCTCGCTCGGTAAAGGCGAACTCACTGCCACCGTCAGCGCCACCGGCAATATTCAGGCTGAGTCCGAGGTGCGCTTGAGCTTTCAACAAGCGGGCACTGTATCTGTGGTGAAGGTGAAATTGGGCGATGCGGTGAAGAAGGGCGATGTGCTGGCTGAGCTGGACACGACCGACCTGGAACTGGCCGTGGCCCAATCTAAAGCGGCACTGACCCAGGCCCAGACCGGCATCAAAAATGCACAAACCCAGGTGATCATCGCCACAACCGGCTACAGCCGCACCGTCGAAGGGTCGCGGCCAGCCGATATTTCGGCGGCGCGTTCGGCGGTGAATGCGGCCAACCAAAGCTATGCCAAATTGCAGGGTGGGCCGACGGCGGAGGATATTGCCGGGGCTGATGCAAATCTCAAGAATTCCGAAGTTGCATTGAAAAATGCCCAGTCGGCCTACGACCGCGCCTTTACCCGCGACCCGGCCGGCATTGGCGCCAGCCCGGCCGCAGTGCAATTGGAGCAGGCTACCAACAACTACAACGCGGCCAAGTCGGCCTATGACAAAGCCGCCAAGGGTGCTGACGCATCGCAACTGGCCGCGGCCCAGCAACAGATCCAGGCGGCCAAAGCTCAGCTGGATAAGGTGGTTCGCCCGGCCCAGGAGTTCGACATCGAACAGGCCCAGACCCAGATTGAGCAGGCCAAATTGCAGGTGGAGAATGCACAGACGCAACGATCGCTGGCCGATATTCAGGTGAAGCAGGCCGAACGGCGCTTGAGCCAGGCCGTGCTGAAGTCGCCGATCGACGGCATGGTGTCGCTGGTGGGCGTGAAAGAGGGCGAGACGGCCGTGATCCAGCCGGTGATCAGCGTGGTCGATCTCTCGCAGTATCACATTGACATCACCGTGGACGAAATTGATGTGGCCAAGGTGCAACTGGACCAGGAAGTGCAGGTGACGCTGGACTCGTTGCCGGGCGTGGAAGTGACCGGCAAGGTGGATCGCATTGCGCCGACCTCGACCTCGGTCAACGGCGTGGTGTCGTATTCGGTGCGCGTGCTCATTAACAAGACCGATGCGCCGCTGAAGACGGGCATGACCGCCAACGCCTCCATTGTGTTGGAGAAGCGCACCGATGTATTGCTGGCCCCCAATTGGGCCGTGCGGCGCGACCGGCCGAGTGGCAAATCGTTCCTGACCTTGAAGGACGGCGACAAGACCAACGAGATTGAAGTGAAAACCGGCCTGCGTAACGACACGTTTAGCGAGATTGTGTCCGGCGCGCAGGAAGGGCAAACGGTGGTTGCGCCGGTTGCGCCCGTCGTTGGGCCTTAATCCAGTATTGAAATGATCAGCACTGTAAACGGCAAATCCTCGGCCAGCACTGCGAATGGGTCTGGACTCTCCAGCGCAACCAACGCAATCGACGGAATCAACGCAGCCATTGGAATCAACGGCTCCAGCGCGCCGCTGCGGCCGGTCATCGATGTGCAGGATATCGCCAAGACCTACAAGATGGGCGATATCGAAGTGAACGCATTGCAAGGCGCGACGATGACGATTTACCCCGGCGACCTGGTCTCGATCATGGGGCCGTCGGGTTCGGGCAAATCGACGTTGATGAATATTCTGGGTTGTCTCGACCAGCCGACCGGCGGCAGCTACAAGCTGGATGGCATCGAGACCGAGAAGATGAGCGACGACCAGTTGGCCGAGATTCGCAACACCAAGATCGGCTTCGTCTTTCAGTCGTTCAATCTGCTGCGGCGCACCACCGCCATCGACAACGTGGAGCAACCGATGATTTATGCGGGCGTGGCGCCGCGCCAGCGCCGCGAGCGAGCTACGGCGGCGTTGCAGGCCGTGGGTCTGGGTGATCGCATCAAGCATTACTCGAACGAGCTCTCCGGCGGCCAGCAGCAGCGCGTGGCAATTGCGCGCTCGCTGGTCAACAACCCGGCGATTATTCTGGCCGATGAGCCGACAGGGAATTTGGACAGCAAGAGTGGTGCCGAGATCATATGTCTGTTCCAGCGTTTGAATTCCGAGCAGGGCATCACCATTATTTTCGTGACGCACGACCCACGCATTGCCCAGCACACCAAGCGTGTCATTCGCATATCAGACGGCCGCATTGTCGGCAACGAGCCCAATGCAAATGTGCTGCAAGCCTGCGGCAAGAAATCCTTGAGCGACGACTAGTCGCAGACAACGAGTCGCAGACGACTGAAAGAATTTGCTCATTTGCTCATTTATTCATTTCTTAAATGAACAAGTGAACAAATGAATAAATTCCTAAAATCTCCCTCATGCCCATTAACTTAATCGAGTCCACCCGGCTGGCGTTGAAGACATTGCAGGCCAACCGGCTGCGCGCCGTGCTGACCATGATCGGCATCAGCATCGGTGTCGGGGCCGTCATCGCGCTGCTGGCAGTGGGCGTGGGCGTGCAGAACTTCATCACCGAGCAGTTCTCCAGCGCCGGCACCAATCTGGTGGTGGTGACGCCGGGCCGCGCCCAACGCGGCGGGCCACCGGGGGGCTTTGGGAGCCAGTCGTTCCTGACCGAGTCGGACTATAGGGCGGTGGCGGCGTCGGTGCCGTATGTGACTGCGTCCACGGCCGAGTTCTCATCCGTTGGCAACCTGGCCTACGAAGGGAACACGACCCAGGTGCAGGTGCAGGGTCAGATGCCCGCGTTCGAGGGCGTTCGCAACTGGAGCGCCAACATCGGCCGGTTTATCGAGGACATGGATGTGGGCGGCCGCTCGCGGGTGGTGGTATTGGGCAGCACCACGGCCACTCAACTCTTCGACACAGAAGATCCGCTCGACAAGGTCATCAAAATTAATAATGTGCCGTTTCGGGTGATCGGGATCATGGAGTCCAAAGGGTCGTCGTTCCTGGGCGATCAGGATGCCGTGGCTTTTATTCCGCTCACCACGGCCCAGGAGCGCTTATTTCAGCGGCTGGCTCAGGCCAAGTCTGGCGAGCGGGCGGTGAGCGCGATTTATTTGCAGGTTGAGGATGAGAAATATCGCCCCGAGATGGAGCGCGAACTGACGGTGCTACTGCGCGATCGGCATCGTCTGGAAGAGGGTGATGAGAACGATTTCACCCTCACCAGCCAGACCCAACTCATCGACACCTTTGGCTCGGTAACGGATGTGCTCACGATCTTTTTGGGCGCGATTGCCGCCATCTCGCTGCTGGTCGGCGGCATCGGCATCATGAACATCATGTTGGTCAGCGTGACCGAGCGCACCCGCGAGATCGGCCTGCGCAAGGCCATCGGTGCCAAGTCCAAAGTCATTCTGGGCCAGTTCCTGACCGAGGCGATTATTCTGTCGCTGCTGGGCGGCATCATCGGCATCATTCTGGGCTGGGCCATTGCCCTGGCAATTGCCTCGTTCTCCGAGTTCAAGCCTGTCGTCCAGCTCAGCTCCATCGCTTTGGCCGTCGGCTTCTCGATGGCCGTCGGCCTATTCTTCGGCATCTATCCCGCGCGGCGAGCCAGCCGGTTGAACCCGATTGATGCGTTGAGATTTGAATAACTGGCGGCTGGCTGTTGGCAGCTAGTCGCTAGCCGCCAACAGCCAGCCGCCTTCTAACCATGTTTGCCGAAAATTTTAAAGTCGCCCTGCGCGCCTTAACCTCCAACAAGTTGCGCAGTGTGCTCACGGCGCTGGGCATCATCATCGGCGTCACGTCGGTGATTGCGCTGGTGTCGCTGGGCAATGGCGTGCAGTCGTTTATTACACGTCAATTCGAGGGGCAGGGCTCGAACCTGGTGTTCGTGTTGCCGGCGCGCATCGATACTAAAAATGGCAGCAGCCGGGCTGGGTTTCAGGCCTTTGCCGACAACGCCCGCACCGGCACGGCCCTGTCACTGACCGACGATGACACCCGTGCGTTGAACGACAAATCGCGCGTGCCCGATGCCAGCGTGATTGCGCCGCTCATCTCGGGCAATGCCAAGGCCTACAACGGCGAGAACAAATACGAGACGCGCGTGCGCGGCACAGTGCCGGAGTATTTGAACCTCAACGATGCCAAACTCGCCTACGGCAGCTACTTTGACGATGCGGCCATGACGGCGCGCTCGCGGGTGGTGGTGCTGGGCGATGTGCCGTATCGCAAGCTGTTTCCCGATGGCGGCGACCCGGTGGGCCAGAACATTCGCATCAACAATGTCTCGTTCACGATTGTGGGCGTGATGGCCCAGCGCACTGGCGGCAGCGCCGGCAGCGATGACGATGTGATCTCGATGCCGCTGACCTCGGCCCGCGACAAATTGTTCCCGCGCCGCAATGCCCAAGGCAAGGCCATCCTCAACTTTATTTTGATCCAGGCCGTGTCCAAGGACCGCACCGACGCCGTGATTCAACAGGCGACGGAAGTGTTGCGCCAGACCCACGGCATCGAGTTCCAGGGCGAGGACGATTTCAGCATCGCCAGCCAGCGCGACCTGCTTAACACCATTAGCACCATCACCGGCGCGATCACGATCTTCCTGGCGGCCATCGCCGGCATCTCGCTGTTCGTCGGCGGCATCGGCATCATGAACATCATGCTGGTGAGCGTGACCGAGCGCACGCGCGAGATTGGCCTGCGCAAAGCCATCGGCGCCAAGCGCGGCGTTATCCTATTGCAGTTTTTGATCGAGTCGGTGGTGTTGTCGGTGATCGGCGGCCTGATCGGCATTCTGTTGGGGGTGGGGTTGGCTGCCTCAGTGGCGGCCATTTCACAAGGTGCCTTCACAGCCGAAGTGACCTGGCAGGCCGTTGCGCTGGCCTTCGGCTTCTCGATGCTGGTCGGCATCATCTTCGGCGTGTATCCCGCCGCGCAAGCCTCGCGGCTGAATCCGATTGATGCGTTGCGGTATGAGTAGGGCAGAGGTTGGCCAAGTTTGTAAAGTTGGTCAGGTTCTTAACGTTACGAACCTGATTCACTTGACCAACCTTATCAACCTTACTAACTAACCACAGCCTCGAGTGCTCAACTAAGCCACAACCGGCATCGCCTGTTGCGCGGCCAACTGCCACAACCGGCCTTCTTTCTTCGCCAGCACGCTCGTCACCCGCAGTGGGTTGCTGACCGCGTTGCCAAACACCACGCCGCTCATGGCCAAGCGCGCCAGCGAGATGGCCGTGTCGGCATACCGCAGAATGGTTTCCTCGTCGCGGCTGGGCTCCCGAAGTCCATGAACACTGGCTGGCCGATGTGCTGATCACCTCGTTGTTGAATCCGGGCTCCTATTAGTGTTGGCCACCGCCCTTGTATTTTTTGAACCTACATGCCAGATTGCCGTTGTTACAAGCGTAATTTGTAGAGACGCGGGCCCTGGGGCGGCATAACCCCAATAAAAGGGTTGAAAAAAGAAAAAACAGGGAAAAAAGACACGCCCGCGCCGGGAAAAAACACCGGAAAAAATGGGGGCGAGGGGG
>JBBQST010000042.1:0-16410 GCA_038213625.1 Thermoflexales bacterium | reverse complement strand
GGCATCGTAATCAGAATGTATTACGATGAGCACAATCCACCTCACTTTCACGCCAAATATGGCGATGAAGAAGGGGTCAAATTGACATACTCCAGCTCGTTCAAGGCTCATTGCCGCGTCGTGCGTTAAGTCTGATACTCGATTGGGCTGAGCTACACCGAGCCGATTTGCTGTTGAACTGGGAGCGAATGCGCAACGCACAGGCATTTAATAAGATTGACCCACTCAAGTGAGAAGTGCAAATGAGGAGCGATTGTGATGATGCCAAGAATTGTTAGCGTCAACCACCTTGAAGGTTTTGTGCTGGAACTGACTTTCAACACGGGTGAGTCCGGCGTTATCGACTTTGGCGGCGATAAGGCAAAGTTCCGTGGAGTGCTATCGCCGCTACGGGACTTGGATTTCTTTGCTCAGATGAAGACTGACCCCGACCCTGATTGTGTTGTATTCCCGCGCAACCGGCGCACCATTACTGGCATTCGCGACCGCTTTGACACGCGAGTAATTCAGCTTACGCCGAAGGCCGCGCGATGCTGCGAAGCGAGAAGATGCCAAGCTGCTTCGAGCAGCTTGGCAATGGCTATCTTGTCTCCACCGCGATGGGTTATTTCTGCTTGACCCACGGATGGGTTGTGAAAACTGCAATACGCGGCGGACATGAGTCTTTTACGGCGGTAAAGTTGAGTGTGGCCCCATCTGACTTCCAGGCGTGCACATAGTCCTGGTCGCATCCCGACGGTATATCCTGGTGCGAGATCATTTGATCGCCAGACAGTTTCCATTCGCCGTCAAATGCGGTGCCCATAACCGGCTGGCAACCCGGTGCGGCTCCCTGAAGGAGATTCCAATGTCCAGTTGTCAAGGTAAACGTGAAGACGCCGGCATTCTCACAAACTTCGGCATCACTCACGGTCTTATCGCTGCTCAGGTCTTCTTTCGTAATCGTCATCACGTAGACCCCCAACAGCGCGACTTCGGGAGCGGCAGTCGGCGCAACGGCTCTGGGCGGCGGTGCGACGCAAGCAGTCACGATCGTCGCAATGAACATCAGCATGGTCAATATTCGTTGTCGTTTCATCTCGAAATCTCCTTATATGAAAGGCCGCAAAGCGGCTAAACTCCTTGATACGTTAATGCTGAACACACCGACACATACTGATAAATCTGTCAGTTTCCGCTGATTGGATTTCTGGTATGACCTTGAATGGGCGATGACAAAGACACAAACTCCACACCCGTTTGGCGAACTGCTAACCCAATACCGCCAGCGCAAACCCGGCCTCACTCAGACGCGGCTGGCCGAGATGGCCGGCTACGACCAGGCTATCCTGGTGCGTATGGGCCAGGGCAAGAAGGACCTGACCGGGCCGTCGGGTCGCGAGCGTGCCGTGCGGTTGATCGAGACTTTGGCCGATCAGGGCGGGCTAACCCTGCTGGATGAGGCGAATGCACTCTTGCTGGCGGCGGACATGTCGCCATTGTTCGAACGCCAGCCTAGCGAAGCCCGTTTGATCGAGCGCTTGTCGCGTTCCCAACCCGGCCATCGCCTGCGCCGCACCAATCTGCCGGCACCGCTCACCAGCTTTGTGGGTCGTGCCCAAGAGATCGCCGAAGTGCGGCGCTTGCTCAACACGGCCCGGCTGCTGACGCTGATTGGCGCGGGTGGCAGTGGCAAAACGAGGCTGGCTCAGTGTGTGGCCGCCGATGTGCTGCTGCATTACAGCGACGGCGTGTGGTACGTCGAATTTGCCAGCCTGACAGATCCGAGTCTGATTGCAGACATGGTGGCGCGTGTGTTTGGTCTGCACACCGAGGGCCGCACGGCACAAGAAGCCGTGGCGACCTATTTACAAGAGCGGCAACTCCTGCTGGTGCTGGACAATTGTGAGCACTTGATTGAGGCGGTGGCCGAGTTTACGTTCGCGGTGTTGCGCACCTGCTCACGCGTGACGATTCTGGCGACCAGCCGCGAGGGCTTGAACGTGGAGGGCGAGGCGCTGTGGCGGGTGCCGCCGATGCAGCCAGATGAGGCCGGCCAATTGTTCGTCGAACGGGCCACAGCCTCCCGAAGCGACATCCCACTGAGCACACACGACGAGACGGTGGCGCACATTTGCCAACGGCTGGACGGCATGCCGTTGGCGATTGAGTTGGCCGCGGCACGACTGCAAACGCTGGGATTGAGTGACATTGCGGCTCGGTTGGACGACCGCTTTAGCCTGCTCGCCGGTGGGCGGCGGGGGGCATTGCCGCGCCATCAAACCCTACGTGCATTGATCGACTGGAGCTATGACGCGCTGAGCGAGCCGGAGAAGGTTGCCTTTCGACGGCTAGGTGTGTTTGTGGGTGGGTGGGAGTTGGAGCAGGCCGAGCAGGTGCTAATTTTGGAGCCTGACACCGAATCGCTGGATATGATTTCGATTCAAAGCCAGCTCATCGCCAAATCCTTAGTATCGATCTATTCAAATGCGGGAGGCCATTCTCGCTTCTACTTTCTTGAAACACTTCGAGAGTATGCGAAAGAGAAACTGCTTGAATCGGGTGAGATGCCAGCGATGCGTCGTCGGCATGCCGAAATATTCGCTCTCCAAATCGGGATTTCGACCAGCATTATCGATGGCCCAGATCAAAAAGAGAGGCTGGATCGCATTCAAAGAGATCATGAAAACTTGGAAGCAGCTCTCGAGTGGAGTTTCAGCGGTGGTAGTACCTTGATGGGATGTTGTCTGGTCAGCGGTTTGGTATGTTTCTGGGCGATGAGAACTCGATTCAAAAGGCAGGCGAGTCATTGGACCCAGGTCGCAAAGCAGTCGCTTTCAGATCAAACACCCCTTTTGGTGCAAGCGGGAGTGTGGATGGCCGTAACAATGTTCTTGTCTACAAATGAAAGCGTCATTGACGATGCTCAGATGGTGGTGCATCTGTATCAACTGGCAGGTGATGAGGAAGGTATCGCCCATGGCAAGTTTCGTCTAGCTCAATGCTTGTTTTGGTCGAACCGCAAGGTCGAAGGCTTACTGCTCTTGGAAGAGGGCGTGGCACTGGCGCGCAATATTGGCGAGTTGGGTGAATGGCTTGTGCGTCTTAATATTTATTGCCTGGGAACCTTTGCCGACAACGATGGGAATTTAGAACGGGCCGAATGTTATTACGAAGAAGCATTACACCAATATCAAGCTGTGAGCGATTTGAGCGGCACAGGGGAAACTCTTTTAGCACTTAGCAGCCTAGCCGTTGAACGGTTCGAGTTTGATGCAGCGCTTAGACTAGCTGACCAGGCACTCGTAGTAAGCCAAGAACTTGAAGACGTTAGCATGGAAATATCAAGCCGACTGAGGATTGCTGAAGTGTTACGTTTGCTAAGAAAGTTTGATAAGTCCGAAGAGGTGGTTTTGGAAGCGCTGCAGATCTCTCGTGACTATAGCGGCGAGTATCAACTTGCGTGGGCAAGCGTAATCGCCGCCAGAACGGCCCTATCGCAGGATCGTTCTAACGAAGCGTACTCCCTGGTCAGTAATGCCTTGAAGCTTCTTGCCCGAAGATATGGCATACAAAATGATTGTGGGAGTGTGGCAATGGAAGTACTCATCTGGCATGCCGGTCAGTTGCTTCAATGGAAGCGATACGCGCATCTATTTGGTATTAGAGCCAAGCTGAGAAGTGGCTTTCCGAGTAGACGCCCCAATCCCATGGACTTAGATATCGGTACATACATTGCCAAAGCCCGTACGGCGCTGGGTGACGAAGCATACAAAGCCGCTTATACCGAAGGCCGTGCCATGCCGTTTGAGATAGCGATTGAGTATGCACTGGCGGCATAACCTGAGTTCAGGAATCGCGCATTTTCGCACTGGCCCCAACAGGCTTACAATGCAGCGTGATGGCACTTTCCCCATCCCTGCATGCGCCGTTGGCCGAAGCCAACCCACGCTTGCGCCCCGTGGATTTCTGGCGCGACGGCCACGCCGTGGCCGCCTTGTTAGAGCTGTGCTTCGAGCATGAAGGCATCGACGAGAGCGGCCATCGCCTCATCCACATTCTGCGCAACTACGGGATAACACAGTCCTGGATGATGCAGGGCTCACTCGGCTTCGTGTGGGCCGAGGACGGCCAGATCGTCGGCAACGCCTCGATCCAAAGAAACCTGCTGCGCAAAGACACCTGGATCATCGGCAATGTCGCCACCCACCCCCACTATCGCGGCCAGGGCATTGCCAGCACGGTGGTGCAGGCGTGCATCGATCTGGCCACCCAGCGCGGCGCAAAGCATGTGGCGCTGCAAGTGGCCGCGAACAACCCGCCGGCCATGCAGGTCTACCAAAAGCTCGGCTTCGTCGCCACCGGCGAGGTGACGCATTACCGGCGGCATTCGGTGCGAACTATGCCGGTGGCCAGCGACGCCTTTGCGTTGTATGACCAGGCGCGCAGCCCTGCGTTTGTGGCGCGCAAAGCGACCCGGCAGGACAAGCTGGTGATTTGGCACCTGGCCCAGCACAACCTGCCCGACGGCATCACCTTTGCCGAGCCGTTCGATGCCAGCGCCTATCGATTGGGTCTGCGCTGGTCGGCAGCCAATTCGCTCAGCGGCAACCCCGAGCGTTGGTGGGTGGCCCAACGTGCGGCCGAGGTTGGCAAGACGGCCCCGACTAGCAAGTCGGCCCCGGTGCTCGCGGCCGTGCGCACGCGCATGAACTTCGATGGCTCTGACCATGCCTTTGAGCTGATGCTGGACGATGACGCGCTCAACGCCACAGATGCACTTGCTGCCGCCATGACGCTGGGCCAGGTCGGTTTGCAGCGCTTCATGGACTTCCTCAGCAAGCCCATTTACGCCACCCAGAGCCGCCCGCACGACACCACCCACACGGCGCTGCAATTGCTGGGTTTTCAGCCCCTGCGCCAACTCACCCACATGCAATTGGACGTTTAGATGCCCGAACTTCCCGAAGTTGAGACCGTGGCGCGCACGCTGCGCGAAGGCACATATCCGCTGGTGGGCCGGCGTATCGAGACCGTGCAGGTGCTGTGGCCGCGCGAAGTGCACACCCACTCGCCCGAAGCGCTGGCCAGCCGTCTGGCCGGCGCGCGCATCGAATCGGTGGGCCGGCATGGCAAATATCTCGCCATTCGCCTCAGCACCGGCGACACCATGCTGGTGCACCTCAAAATGAGTGGCCGGCTGGACGTGGTGCCGGCTGCCGATGCCTTCAGCAAGCACGCCCGGGTGGTGTGGCTGCTCGATCACGATCTGGCCCTGCGCTTCGACGACGCGCGCAAGTTTGGCCGCGTGTTCCTGACCGACCATCCCGACTACCTCATCGGCCTGCTCAGCCACGTCGGCCCCGACGCGCTCACCCTGAGTGAAGATGGGTTTGTGGAACGGCTGCGCCGCAAAAAAGGCGCGCTTAAGCCTATTTTGCTGGATCAGGGCTTCATGGCCGGCGTGGGCAACATCTACGCCGATGAGTCGCTGTTTCGGGCCAAGCTGCACCCACAGCGCAGCGCCGCCAGCCTAAGTGATGCCGATGCGCGCCGGCTCTACCGGGCTGTGCAGGAGGTGCTGGCCGAGGGCATTCTGGCCAACGGTGCCAGCTTCGACTGGGTGTATCCCGACGGCAATTTCCAGGAGAACTTCAAGGTGTATGGGCAGACCGGCAAGCCGTGCGTGGTGTGCGGCACGCCCATCCAACGCATCCTGGTCGGCCAGCGCAGCACCCACTTTTGCCCGACGTGTCAGCCGCCAACTGCCAACGGCTAACAGCCAGCCGCAGTTAGCGGCTGGCTGTTAGCCGTTGGCCGTGATAAAATGCTGAGCTTGAGTCGTCGGGGTGTGGCGCAGTCCGGTAGCGTACTTGCATGGGGTGCAAGGGGTCCCCGGTTCAAATCCGGGCACCCCGATTCAACAACAGTGAGGCAGAGGCGTGATGAACCCTCTGCCTCACTGCGTTTTC
Source organism: Thermoflexales bacterium (assembly GCA_038213625.1). GTDB lineage: Bacteria > Chloroflexota > Anaerolineae > J036 > Brachytrichaceae > JANMVQ01. Next base: position 10,459 of record JBBQST010000042.1, on the reverse strand, counting down.
CGCCGCTGCAATTTTGTGTAAAAAGCACGGCGCGCAAAACATTAAGTCGTTTTTCAATGCTGATTCTCAAATTGAGCGCTAACATTTAAGGTGAGCATGAAACTCCCTATTATTGGAATTATTCGACTCGCCATCCAACGGCTGTTCAGCCAATTTGGCCTCAACGCCTGTCTTGCCCTCGGCATCACCATGGCCGTCATGCTATCGGCATCGATCCCGGCCTTTAGCGACGCCGTGCAATTGCGTGTGTTGCAAACTCGCGTCGAGACCAACAGCGAGAACACCCGCCGGCCGCCCTTCGCCTTCATGTACGCCTACTTTGGCTCCATCAGCGGCCAGATCGAATACGAGGACTATCAGAAGGACGATAGCTACATCCTCAATCAGTTCCCGGCCACGTTGCAACTGCCCATCACCCGGACCGTGCGCTACGTTCATACGCCCAAGTTTCGGCTCTTCCCGGCAGTGAACTCTGAGCAATATTTACAAAGCAACCGGCAGTTGGAATGGGTCGATCTGGGCTTTGTCAGCGATTTCGACTCGCATGTGGAAGTGTTTGGCGACCGGCCCAAACTGCGCGATGATGGCGTGATCGAAACCCTGGCTTACAGCGAGCTGGCCAATGAGTTGGGCTTGCAGGCCGGCGAGGAGTACGTGCTCTACGGCGCGCCCAAACGCGGCGAGGAGCCGATTCAACTGCGCCTCAAAATTACCGGCGTGTGGGTCGAGCGCGACATCAATGAGGACTATTGGTTCTATCGCCCGGATGCGCTGAAAGACAACCTGATCATCAGCGAGGAGCAATATGCCAAACAGGTTGCGCCGGCCATGAAGTTTGATACCGAGCTGGCCCTGTGGTACTTCATCGCCGACGGCACCCGGCTCGATCCCGAGCGCACGCCGTTCCTGCTCGGCCGATTGCAGCGCTTCAACAGTGAGATCAGCAACGTGCGCACCGGCCTGTCCAACCGCGTGTCGCCGGCCCAGGCCCTGGCCGCGTTTATTCGCGCCACCAATGAGCTGACCCTGCTTCTCGTCATCTTCAGTGTGCCGCTGCTGGCGGTCGCGCTCTACTTCATTGTCCTGGTCGCGGGCATGGTGGTGCGCCGGCAGGAGGGTGAGATTGCCGTGCTACGCAGCCGTGGCGCGTCCTCGTTTTCCATTGCCCAGCTCTATATCATCGAGGGCCTGGTGATTGGTGGCCTTGGGCTGGCCACTGGCCTCGCCGCGGCATTGGGTCTGGCCGCGCTCATGACCCGGCTGACCACGTTTCTGGTCTTCGCCCCCACGCCCGCGCTCTACGTCCAACTCAGCAACCAGACCATTCGCTTCGGCGTTCTTGCCGCCGTTGTAGGGGTGAGTGCCGCGCTCGTGCCCGCCATCATGGCCTCGCGGCGCAATATCGTCAGCTATCGCAGCTCACAATCGCGTGGCACCCAGCCGCCGTTCTGGCAGCGCGCCTATCTGGATGTGATCCTGCTGGTGCCGTCGATCTACCTGTATTTCCAGATGCGCAACACCGGCGGCATCGTCGCCGTGGGCAGCCTCAGCACGAGTGCATCGCTCACCGCCGATCCCTTCAGCGACCCGGTGCGCTTTCTAGCGCCGGTGCTGATGCTGGCTTCGACGGCGCTGTTGCTGGTGCGCTTCTTTCCCTATCTCATGCGCGGGCTGGCCGCGCTGGCCAGCCGGCTGCCGGTGAACACCTCGATCCTGCTCTCGCTGCGCAGCCTGGCCCGCGCGCCGGTCAACTACATCGGCCCCCTGCTGTTGCTCATCTTCACCATGGGCCTGGCCGTGTTCAGCTCGTCCATCGCGACCACGCTCGACCGGCATCTCTACGACTCGACGTATTACCAGGTGGGTGCCGATGTGCGCCTGATCGAAACCGGCGACAGCAACCAGCCCAGCAGCGGCGGCTTTGGCGGTCCACCCGCTGCACCGGCTCCCGATGCGCCACCGCCCGAGCCGCTGTATTTCACCTTCGTGCCGGTGCAGGAGCATTTGCGCATTCCTGGTGTTCGCGCGGCCACCCGCCTGGGCACCTACGCCGCGTCTGTGCGGTCTACCAACGCGCCCGAGCGCTCGGAGTTTGTCGGCATCGATCGGTCCGACTTTCCACAAGCCGCTTTCTTCCGGCCCGACTTCTCGCAGCAGTCATTGGGGGATCTGATGAACCTGCTGGCCATGGATCGTCAGGGCATTATTGTGACGCAGGCGTTTCTGAATGCCAACCGGCTGCGCGTGGGCGAGCCGCTGGCCATGAGTGTTAGCTCAGTGGGGCTGTCCGTGCCGCTCACGTTTACCGTGGTCGGCACCTACAACCTGTTCCCCGACGACAGCACCCGGCCCGAAGACCGCGCCACCCAGTTCATCGGCAACCTGGATTACCTGTTCGAGAACGCCGGCACCGCCCTGCCCTATGACGTGTTGCTCGAAACCGACCCGGCCGTGCCGCTCGAAAAAATTGTAGATGATGCCGGTGGTCTGGGCTTTCTCGTGATCAACGGCTACGACTCGCGCACCATCGTTCAGGCGGCCCAGGCCCGGCCCGAGCGCCAGGGTGTGTTCGGCTTGTTGAGCGCGGGCTTCATCGCCGCGTCGCTGCTCACGATCATCGGGTTCATCCTGAGCGCGCTCATCTCGTTCCGCGCCCGCGCGATTCAACTGGGTATGTTGCGCACCGTGGGCTTATCGGCCGTGCAAATGGGCACGTTCATCGTGCTGGAGCAGGTGATCCTGATCGCACTTGGGGCCATCACCGGCAGCGCGCTGGGGTTGCTGATCAGCCGGCTGTTCATCCCCTTCATGCAGGTCGGCGGCTCATTGGCCAGCAGCCTGCCGCCGTTTGTGGTGCGCATCGCCTGGGAGAATCTCATCGTCATCTACGGCGCGCTGGGCTTTGCCCTGTTCTTCGCGCTCACGATCATGCTGATCTTGTTGCGCCGGCTCAAAGCCTTCGAGGCCATCAAGCTCGGCGCCACTTAGGGTTTGACGAAAAATAACTTGGACTTTTCATAAATTGAAATGCCACTTTTTACGGCGATTATGCGCATTTTTAGCTCAAAGAGTCCAAGTTATTTTTCGTCAAGGCCTTAGCGTGGAGCTTTTTTGACAGAACGGTAACTACTCAGCAGTGAAAGGGAAAGATGTGACAGAATATTAGTTGAGATGAGGTTGAGCGAGCAGGACGTCCGAGAGATCTACCGGCGCGGGGAAGACGCGGTGGTGGGGATATTCATGCCGTTGCAAGCGCAGGTGGAGCAACTGACGGCGCGACTGAGCGAGTTGGAAGGGTGATTGAAGACCGACAGTCACAACCGCGATAAACCGCCGTCAAGTGATGGGTATGGGAAGCCGGCGGCATCGACATCGTACATCGCTGTGGCGGCTACGCCCAGTGCACCACCTGGCGGGTGGAGTTTGTGAGCGGTGAGCCAGAGAAAATCACAGAGGCCGAGAAATCCAAACTGGCCGAGAAAGCTGTGCCCGGCATTCGGCTGGCCTGCCAGATTCTGTGCGAAGGCCCCATGACCGTGCGCGCCATCAGCACCAAGACCAGCAGCGGCCTGGATGATGCCGGCGGACAACCCGAAGTGGCACTCACGCCTGATCCTGTTTGGACCGCCAAGTAAGAAAAGATTTTAGACCGAATTTACAAGATTTACAGGATGGAAATCCTCACCCAATCTTGTAAATCCTGTTCATCCTGTCCAAAAGGCCTGAGTAGTTATCTATTCTGTAAATTCTGTCCAAAATCCGAATCTGAAGGCTTACAACACAGCAGACAAAATGAGCAGCGCGGCCATACCGACCGCGATCGTGAGCAGGGCATTTTTGGTCCGCCACGCCACCCCGCCGGCAATCATGGCGGCCAGTAACTTCGGGTTGGCGACGGAGTGAATCAGCGCGCCGTTTTGGATGAGCACGCCTTGGACAATGATCGCGGTCAACACGGCCGGAGGCACAAAGCTCAGCAGCCGGGTCAACCACACCGGCGCATTCACCCGGCCCAACAACGCGATGAACGAAAAGCGGGTGAGAAACGTCAACAGACCGGCTGCGCCCATCATCAGCCATATCCCTAAACTCGATGGCGTCATGACGTTCGCCTGCGAATGAATCCATCGGCAATGAAGCCGGTGGCAATGCCGATGATCCCCGCGACCAGCAGACCACTGTTGAACGGCAACCCACTGACCAGCAGGATGGCGCTGCCACTGACGATGGCTGCCACGATGCTGCCCACGTTCTTAAGGTTCGGCACCACCAGGGCAATAAACGTGAGCGGCAATGCAAACTCCAACAGCGAAAGCACATCCTGGCTGATCTGGGTGCCAATGAAGACGCCAAATGCCGTGCTGAGCTGCCAGGCCGCCCACAATGTCAGGCCGCTGCCAAAGAAATACCAGTGGGCGTTACTGCCGGGTTGCAGACTATCGGGTTGGGTGTAACGCGTGATGCCGACGGCATAGCTTTCATCGGTGAGCAGATAGGCCAGCAGCACTTTCCAGCCAATATTGAGATGTTTGACCAACGGGGCCAGCGACGCGCTGTAGAGCATGTGCCGTAGATTGACCACCAGCACAGTCAGCACAATGACAACAACCGCCGCGTGGTCGGCCAATAATTTTGCGGCAATGAACTGGGCGGAGCCGGCGAAGATCACCGCCGACATGGCCTGCGCCTGAGCCTGACTCAACTGACCCGACTGCATGGCCAGCACGCCGAAGATGACACCAAACGGCATGGCACCCAGCAAAATAGGGAGTTCATCGCGCGTGCCGTTCCAGAATTCGTTGCCTTTGGATGGAATTTTGGGTGGCATGAGGTCTGATGGATGTGCCATGCGTGGTGGGGCGGCAGTCTACGTGAACAGACGCATGAGCACTTGTAAGTTCTTGCGCATCTGGGGCGAGGATGCGCCGCCTGAGTAGATGGAGCGCGGCGCTGAGGTTAGCGCCGCACTCCGCCCGCTGGCTCGTCAGCCACGGTGGCCGTTAGCTGGCTTCGACCCTGGCCTCAATGTCTCCGGCCGACGACTCTGCCATGGCCTTCTGCTGCGTTTCGACCGCGGCTTCCACTTTCTCTGCGGGTGTGCCGGTGCGGGCCGGGTCGTCGCGCTTGATGAGGTAGATAACTTTAAAGGACTCGGCCGGGGCCAGTCCTTTGCCCTCTTTCAGCGCCCACTCCCGAATCATTTTGGGCACCTCTTCGCCGATCTGGCTCTTGTGCTGGGCCAATGCCTGCGCCTTGAGATCAATCGTCTCGCTGATATCGACCCAGGTATCGGCGTTATCCGACCATTGAATCCACACTTCGCTGACGGCGTGGGCGGCCCCCAACTCGGGGTACATCAACGGCATCGAGGCCACCGGTGCAATGGCGTCCACGGTGGCCAGAGCCACGGCGCGATGGTCGGGGTGATTGATGTAGCCGTTGCCGCTATACATGCGGGTTGGGTCCATGGCCACCACCACCTCCGGCTTGTGTTTGCGAATGACGCGAATCAAATCCTTGCGCAACTCCAGCGTCGGCATCACTTCGCCATCGTTGTAACGCAGGAATTCCAGATCGTGCACGCCACACACCGCAGCGGCCGCGGTCTCTTCCTGTTCGCGCAATTCCGCAATTGTCTCGCGGTTGTATTTGGGATCGTGCGTGCCGCCGTTGCCGCTCGTCACGTGAACATACACAACTTTTGCGCCGTGCTTGGCCCATTTGGCCAGGGTGCCGGCCGCGCCAAACTCAATGTCGTCGGGATGCGCCACGATGGCCATGGCTGACTTGGGAATGAATTCGCTGCTCATGATGTTGAAAGATTCTAAACCCATGCGTGATAGGGCCGCGCTTAAGTTTGCTTTCGCCGCGCGGCACGCGTCTTATACTCGCAGGGCATGTTGAATCGCGAGGGCGTTCAGAAACGGATTCAGAAACGGGCTCACACGGGCTCACCGGCCAGCCCTGGCCGTTTGTTGATGGGTGCACTTGCGCTGATTGCGCTGCTGGGCACCTCTCACCCGCTGGCTGTGCCGGGTATCCACACGCCCAAACCATCGACCACGGCCTGTGAAATACGGCCCTCCACGTTGTGGCTGCAATCACTGGCTGCAAATGGCCCGCCCCAGCAAACCGTTCACGTGCAACTCACCGTGGTCGAAGCCGGGGCCGAAGCCAGCCGCACGATCATCCCCGACACCTCGTTCATCAATGCCAGCGTGAACGGCACGCGCGCGCGGGTGGCACAGGCCGAGTGGTTGCCCGAGGGCCGCATGAGCCTGTTGCTGGTGGTGCCACAATCGGTGAATGGGCCGGTGCGTCACTCGGTGCAGGTGCGAGTGGCCGACAGTCTATGCAGCCAGCAGGTCGATGTGCCGACCATGCCGCAATGGCAGGTGTATGTGCCCGAGTGTGCAGATGCCAGCATTAACATGATTAACACCGGTGACACCGAGCGCTTTCTAAATGGCCTGTTGCCGCTGGCACAAGCGGGGCGCACCTCTGTCGCGCTACCGGATGGATGGGCCAGCACCTGGGGCATGGCCAGTGTGCTGGCCCATGCGCGCGTCACTGGCGTCACGCGCCGCACCACCTCAGCCCAAACCGATACCCCCGGCTTGTTCTGGTGGGAAGGGCCGGACGGAGCGCGAGTGCTGGCGAATATGCCGGTGAACAATGTGACGGCGCAGCCAGCGGTGCAGGCTGGCGATCCACTGGTGAGCCTGATCACGCACAGGGCCGAGCGCTATGCCACCGCCCGCCAGACCGGCCGCTACCCAGCCGATGCGTTTTTGTTGGACTGTGGGGGGTCTGATGCCGGCGCGCTATCGAGCGCGCTATCGAGCGACGCCATTACCGCGTGGAACCAACGCTTTGCGTATCCGCATATTGCCGGCGATCAGGATGCATTTTTTGCCGATATGGCCGCGCGCTATGGCGACCAACTGACCACCGTGCGCGGCGGCTTCGACACCCAGTGGAATGCGCGGATTGCCGAGGATGTCGCAGCCACGCAGCAGGCACGAGCCGACGCGGTGGCACGGCTCAATATGCAAACATTGGCAGCAATTGCATCAACACACGGCTATTCGCCGACCACGAGTGCGCCGGGTGTGATGTTGGACCAGGCCCTGGATGTATTGGTAAATCAAATCAACACCGGCCCGGCCAGCACCGTCGTCACGCAATCGGTTGAGCCGGACCCGTATGTGGTGGTCTTCAACACGCTGGCGTGGGAGCGCAACGCGCCGGTGACGGTGACGATTGCCGGGGATGAGCCGCTCTATCTAACCGACCTCGGCACCGGCAACACCCTCTACAGCCAGTGCATCGCCCCACACACGTTGTTGTTCATCGCGCCGAATGTGCCATCGTTGGGCTACAAGGTATTTCGGCTGGAGCGGCCACAGCCGGAGGTGGATGCGGCTCAGACCGGCGGATTGGTGACCTCGCGATCGGACGTGAACGGCGCACCCGTATTGAGCAACTCGCGCTTTACGATGACGGCCGATCTGACCACCGGCGGCGTCAGCCTGTTCGACCGGCTGCTGGACCGGCAATGGATCAGCGGCACCCTGGATGGCCGCGCCATTCTCGGCAACCAGTTGCTGTATCGCGTGGATGGGGCCGTGTTGAACCCAACCCAGTTATCGGCCAGTGTCATCGCAACCGGCCCTGTGGCAGCGCAGTTGCAAATCACCGGCCAGTTCACCCAAGGCCGCATCAGCAGCTTCACCCAGACGGCCACCCTGCTCAATGGCCTGCCGTATGTGCTGTTCGACAATGCCATCACCCCGGCCATCGACAGCCCAGCCTGCGAGGCCGGCAGTTGCCCGGTGGAGCAGCTGTATTTTGCATATCCCATAAACCTCGCGCAGCCCGAGATGCGAGTGGACACCCTCGGCGGCATCACCAACATTGGGACGGATCTATTGCCTGGCGTGCGACGCGATGACTATGCCGTGCAGTCGTTTGCCAACGCGTCAACAAGTGAGATGGGCGCAACCGTGGCCCTGCCCGACACCGTCTTTGTGGAGTGGAGTGGTCTGCGCACGCAGCAGGGATTCCGAACTCAGCCAGCCAGTGGCCAGCTCTTTGCCCTGGCCTACGCCACGGCTCGGCAGCTCCAAACCGGCACGCTTCACTGGCGCGCCGGGTGGATGCCGCACGCGACCGGTTTTGATGCCGTGCAAAGTGTGCGGTTTGGAGAGGAGCAACGCACGCCGCTGCTGACGCGCCGCCTGCCAATAAATCAGCAAGGGCCGCTGCCCGGCACCAGCCGCAGCTATGGGCCGCTGGTCGAAGGCGATTCCGGGGTGGTGATGGAGGTGGTGATGAGCGTGTTGAAGCCGGCTGAAAATGGAGATGGGTTGATCTTGCGGCTGTGGAACCCGACCTCGCTCTCGCAAACCGTAAGGTTGGAGTTGGGGGCGTTGGGCGTGCAACAACTACAGATGGCCGACGGCTTGGAGCGGCCGTTGGGCGATGCCGAGCCTGCACTCAATACCCGTGCCATCACGCTCATCGCCAACGGTTTTCTCACCTTGCGCCTGCGACGCGAAGCATCACCAGCCGATGGACCCAGCCGCCCACCGATTGGCGTTGAATCCACCTCGCCCCTGCCCACGCCAACCGGTTTGAGCAACACGCTGACGGTGACATCTCCAACTTCGGACTCCGGGTTTGCCACAGAAATTTCGGCCACGCCCGATACAACCCTGCTGCCAGGCACGGCCACACAGACGCCGGTGTATCTCCCCACCGTCACCGAAATTCCTCCGACACCAGAACCCCCGGCCACCACGCCTGTACCGACGCCCGAGCCCATCACGCCGACACCCATTCCATCCGCAACCACAGCGGCCACGCCTCTGGCAATACCCTCGTCCACCATCGTCAGCGTCAACGCCGGTGGCACGCCGACTACCCAGGTCACGCCGGTGCCGGCCGCACCAGTTGTGCCACCGGTCGTTCCTGCCACGGCCGCGCCGCTCGCCACGGTTGGCGTGACACCAACCATTGCCTCATCTGCAACCACCCAGCCCGCGACCACGCCCCTGGCCACCGCCACACCCACCGGCACTAGCGGGGCCGTGCCGCTCACACCCACGGCCACCCAGACCACCACGGCACCCAGCGCAAGACAGTTGTCAATTCTGGATTCGTTTGACGGAGTCGATGGAGCCGTTGGTGCTGAGTGGATGGGCAATACGAATCGCTATGCTATTCGCAGTAAAAAATTGATCTCGGGTGCATTAGCCAGTAACAATCTGAACGTAATGTATTGGAGACCAGTATTTAGCGCGACCCAAGAAGTTGCGGTGAAATTTGCTGAGTTAACACCAGATGAGGAAAGTGAAAACTGGGAAAACAGCGCAGTTCGACTGATGCTGAAGTGGCAAGGATTAAACACAAATTCACTTTCTTGCTATGCGGTGAGAGTCACTTACGATTTAAGCAGTAGCACTGTGAGCGTAGAGTATTGCGACACTGAATCCGGCACAAGCACATGGCCAGTCGCCAGTGGCGGAACTTTTAAAGTAGCACCCTTTATAACCAACGACATATTTGGTGCGCAAATTGATGCTGTTGGCAACGTGCGAGTCTTCAAGAACGGCACACTCATTGGAACTGCCAGTGTTCGCGACTGGAATTTTGTGGAGAGCACAACCGGCCGCGTAGGTCTGTGGTACAACGATATCCCCAAAGTGGCGCTGGATGATTTCGCTGGCAAATAAAAAAGGGCACAAGCGCCGACGGCTGGCAACTACGCGCCACATTGTTCGTATGGTTAGAAGCCTGAGCTAGTAACCTGAATAATGGGACTAGGTTCGCAGATTCAAAGGAGACAGACTAAATGGGTAGATTTTTGATTCGTTCGATCGTGAATGGTGTGGCGCTGGTGATCACGTCACAAATTGTGCCGGGGATTGCCACGCGCGGCGGTCTGGTCAGCGTGCTTATCATCGGCGTGGTGTTTGGCATCATCAACGCCATCGTCCGGCCGATTGTCAAACTATTGAGCGTGCCGCTCATCATCGTGACACTGGGTCTGTTCATTCTGGTGATTAACGCGCTCATGTTGCTGCTCACCAGTGCCATTGTGCCCAACTACTTGTTTGTGGAAGGCTTCTGGCCGGCCGTGCTCGGTGGCATCGTCATGGGCATCATCAACGCCATCCTTGAGGCGATTACCGGGACGGGCGATCGGTAGGCTCATGAGATCGTTCACGTAAACGATTACGTAGACGTAGACGTTCACGTCTACGTAATCGTCCACGTGAACGACGGCATGACGCTTCACATTACCTAAACTGATTAATTCGCGGTGCCGCATACTGCGCCATCGTCATCACCGTCAGTTGCGGGTTGACCGTGAGGGAGCCGGGGAACACGCTGGCATCGCACACAAACAAATTGTCATAGCCCCACACCTTAAAGTCAGGGTCGATGACGCCGC
>JBBQST010000041.1:0-16440 GCA_038213625.1 Thermoflexales bacterium | reverse complement strand
GGTCAGATGGACATTCAAGTGGGCGAAACCAGGCAGCGGGTTGGGCCGGGCGAGCTGTTGTTTATGCCGCCGGATCGCTTTCACAACTACTGGCTGGTCGGCGATGAAACTGTGTGCCTGTATGTGCTGGTGACGCCGAACCACAAGTTTGCCCGCTGGCGCTACAAGGACTTCAAGCCGGGTGCATTCGAGGGCCACGCGCCAATGAAGAGCGCATTTACCGAGGATTCACTCCGCGAGATGCCGAGCGATGAGCGCATCAGCACCCATGTGCGCGTGCTGGAGGTCGGGGCTGATACTGGCACGCTCATCGAGAACATCAAAGAGAAGATGATTTATATGCTGGAAGGCACGGCCCGCATTGAAGTGGAACGCATGAGCGGGACGTTGAACTCGAATGATTATCAACATGTGCCGGCCCAGCATCATCATCGCATCATCAATGCCGGCAGCACGCCGTTGCGCTACTTCGAGTACCTCTGCTTCGATCCCACCGCGCCGGCCATCATCAAACCCGAAGACGCGCACTTGGTGAAAGAGGAATAGCGGAAGAGGCAGATGGCAGATGGCGGCTGGCTGCTGGCGTTCCTGATTCATGCCAGCAGCCAGCCGCCATCTGCTCTATTTTCATTCGCTCAGGTGCCAGTAGTTGTCGCCCACCGGTGCATAGGCACCGGCCGATACCAGTGCCGCGAACACATCGGTTGGGGCCGCGCGAGTGACTACATTAACAGCCGCATACAGGGTGCGGGCATGCACGTTGCCCTGCGGACTCAATTTGACAATTTCAGGGAAAGCCTCGCGCACAGCCTGGGTCACATCGCGCGGCTGGGTGCCACGCAACGGATCCAGGGTGCGCGGGTCATCCGCAAACAGACCCATCAGATCATCGAACTCGCACGACACGGCGCGTTGGGCCGTGTCCAGGCGCAGCCGGTTATCGCGGCTGGATGCCACGCGCACCCACTCCCGGCGTGGGCGGCGCCGTTTGAAGTCGATGAAGACGACATTGTCATCCGGCCCACGTGACAATTCGAGATACACACCCGCCGGGATTTCATTTTGCTTAAACCAATCGGCCAGGCCCCACACATAGCGGCCCTCTCTCACCAGCCACACCGTAAAGTCACGATTATTCAGCTTGTCACGAAAAGTGATGGGGATGCGGTTCTTGGCAATTTTGGGCAGAACCTGCGCCACTTTGGACGACCAGCCCAATGTGCCGGCCCGCCGATGCGGAAAGGTCAGCACAATCGAGACTTGATCGGCCTGCAACTCACTGGCCGCTTGATTGAACTCCAGTTCATCATCGAGTTCCACAGCCAGGGCCTGCAATTCCGGGCTCAGGGTGACCTGACCACCGGTAAATTTAGCAGGCACCAACGGCGCAGGGATCTCGCGAACTTCGCTGGGTTCGAGCCGGCGCAGGAACCAGGCCGGTCGCTCGTTGAGGCTGATTTCGTCGAAACGCGGGTCGCTGGCCAGCACGGCATTCAATGATGCCTCCTGCACGCCATCGGCCACATCTGGCGGCAGACCCAGATCGCGCAGCAGCACATCGGTGGTAAGCGGGCCGCCATTGGCCATGTCCAGCACCGCTTCAGCCAGGTTCAAGTGGCCGACGTTGACCTCGGTCATCATGGCCCGCAGGAACCACTCTTCTTTGATCTTGATGAAGTCGTGGCTCGCCGACAGCGCCGTATTGATGGCATCAGCGACATGCTCGCCGTAGAGCTCGGCCAATTGCTCGGCCGTTAACAGCGCTGTATCGCTGAGCAGCGAGTTGGGATCGAGATCATTCAGCCGGTGCAACCCAGTGAAGTTCGCAACGAACTCATTGGTTTTGCCACTGGCCATCTCAACCTGGATGACTTCGAATTCACCCAGCTCTGGGTTATTCCCAGGCCTAATCCCCTTGACGACGCCGGTCTTGAATTCCAGCGCCGGAAAGGCAATGGACTCATTGACCGCAAACGTTTTCTTGGGTTGATAGATGGTTTGACCGCTGAGCTTGGTTTGAACCTGACTATTTTCAGCGGCGACAAGATGTTGAATGAGTGCTGGCGCAAGTTCGTCAGCACGTTTGGGCATTTCACTTTCTAATAAATTGCTTTCTAGAAAGTTTACATCGTCTGCGCCCACTTCAAACGATGACCAGTATTCGGAAGATTGTGTTTGCCGGTGTACCACGCGCAAGACGCCCTTTTTACGGGCACTTGCCCGCAGGATTTTTAGCGGGTGAATTATACCGCTTTAACAACAGGTGCGGGTGAGTAAATGAGTTGTGTGTGATGGACACACGGCAGTGCGGGACCACAAGGTTGAATTAAAGCGCTTGTTTTAGCTCGCATTCAGCATGACCGCGCCCAAAATATTGGCCTTGGCGCGGGCCAGAACATCCTTGGCTTGTTGCGCGTGCTCGCGGTGCGTCCGGCCCGCGCTGATCACCAACAGCACCCCATCGACCTGGGAGGCCAGGATGGCGGCGTCGCTGGACAAGGCCACTGGAGGCGTGTTGAACAACACCATGTCGGCCATTCCGGCCAGCTCCTGAATGATCGCGCTCATGCGGGTGGAGCTGATGACATCCGATGGGATGGCAGGGGTTGTGCCGCTGGTCAGCACCCGCAGGTTGGGAATGGCGGTGGGCAAAGGGGCCGGCCGCGCAACATCACTCGTCAGCAGCTCGGCAAAACCAAGGCCATTGGGAACATTGAGCAAGCTGTGCAGCCGGGGGTGGCGCAAATCGGCATCAACCACGATCACCTGTTTGCCGGTTTGGGCCAGCGTCACGGCGAGATTGGCCAAAGCCTGGCTGCCCGCTTCGGCAATGTCGGGTGAGGCCACCACCATGGTTTTAAGCGGCCGCTCCAACGAGGCAAAGTGCAGATTGGTGCGGAGCGTGCGATAGGCTTCGGCTGCGGGAGAGGCGGGCGCAGACAGGGTCACTAATTCCATTATTCTGTGGGAATCGCGCCGATAACGGCCAGCGATAGTTTGCGTTCAATATCGGCTTTGGTGCGAATGACGTTGGCCTGCGACCACTCCAAAATGCCGGCAATCAACCCGCCGACTAATAGACCAAGCACGCCGGCACCGGCGGTAATCACGCCCGTCTGCGGCCACACCTTGGCATAGTTGGGTGGGTCGCCAATGTAGACATCGACCCGATCCTCACGGCGCTGCCGGGCATTATCCTCATCGCGAAATTTTTTGTAGATCAGTGACCACTGATACGAAATTCGATTGGCCACATCGCCATCGTAATCGGTTACTTCGATGCGCACGCCGTTGTTGGCCGCTTCTTCACCAATGCGGGTGTTGCCGAGCAAGGCTTCGGGCGTGTAATCCAGATTTAACTCAGAGGCCACCTCGGCCGCGTTACGGCGCGAAAACACCACACTGTTATAGGTTGCAATCAAGGTCTTGGTGGACTGGGTCAGGCCCAGATCGGCCCGAGCTGGCAGCACTGTCAGTTGCATCGTCGAACGATACAGCGGAGTTTGTAGCCGGCAAAACGTATAGGCACTCACTGCCGCGACCACGGCCACCAGAATCACAATCCAGCCGCGCCGTTTTGCCAATTGAAGATAGTCTCGTACTTCCATATCGATGTATTAATCGGCCGTTTTATGCAGAAGGAATTCTGGACAGAATAGACATTATTGGGAATAAAGATTTGCCAAGGTAGGGGCGAAGCATTCGCCGCCAAAGTCTATGTTCACTGTAGTTTTGTAGGCGAATGCTTCGCCCCTACAACAACGCATTTTGTTATTCACAATAACATCTAATGCACAGAATTTACAGAATGAAATAAGGGAAGAACACTCTGCATTCTGTTTAATTTTGCCCACTCTGTCCAAAATCCGAATCCGTCTTTTTATTTAAGGAATCTCTCCCATCACGTTCAAACCCATCTGCTCGATCTCGCGCTTGTCGCGCACCGTGCGATCGAATGCATGGGCCAGAAAGGCCAGCAATAGTCCCACACCCAGCCCGAGCCCCAGACGCACCGGCACATCAAAACGGCCACGCAGGTCAATCGCAATCGGCACCGCAATCGGCACATCCAGCACGCGTGCGACCGGGGCCGGTGCATTCGTCAGTTGCGGCCAATAGGCCTTGTCATTCTCGTTCAACTCGTTCACCACGGCCTGGGCAATCTGACGCGCCATCTCGGCATCGGGCCAGGTCACGTAGATGTCGATGATGCTGGCACGATAATCCGAGCGCAATGCGCCCTGGATCTGGCCCGGCGCAATCGTGGCGGGTGGGACCACCGAGTTCGCCACCAACCGGGTCAGGATATTCTCGGCAAACTTGCTGGTCTGCAAAATATCCTGGATACCGCGGGTGAAGTACTCCGATGCCAGCCAGTCATAGTGCCGGTCGTAGTTGTAGACGCCGCTCACCTGCTCCGGTGGCAGCCCAACTGCAAAGCGCATCTTGACCTGAAAGGTGGTGACGGGCGGTTGATAGCCAAGCGCAGTTACGGCGCCGGCCACAATCACAGGCAAGATCACCAACCACCATCGGCGCAACAACACGCGGGCGTAATCCAGCAATATCATTTTCTCTTGACTAGGTACGATTGACGATTGGTCACGGTTCAATTGTCAGTGATCCCTCGTCAATGGTAGATAGTCAGTCGCCAATTCTACAGAACGTCGTGCCGATTTTGAGCCTTCAGTTGCTCTACGATGGCTTTGACTTCCTGCACACGATCGATGGGGCAGATAAACACGGCATCGGCGGTGTCTACGATCACCAGATTTTTCACGCCCACCGTCGTGATCAAACGGCCATTGCTACGGATCAAGGAGCCCTCGGTATCGATGCCCAGGTGCTCACCAATAATCACGTTGCCGGCCTCGTCCGTCGCCATCACATCCATCAGCGAAGCCCAACTGCCAATATCGCTCCAGCCAATATCCACCGGAATCACGGCCACCTTCTCAGCCTTCTCCATGATGGCATAGTCGATGGATTTTCGTGGTGCAATCTCCCAGGCGGCATTCAGTGCAGCAGCATATCCAGGCTTGCCAATCTGGGGTTCGAGCTGGGTTAATGACTGTGCGAATTCGGGTTGCTGCCGGGCAAATTCACCCAGGCCAGTCTTACATGTCAGCACAAACATGCCGCTGTTCCACGAATGCTGGCCGTCGGCGACATAGGCCTGGGCCATCTCGAGATTCGGCTTCTCGGTAAAGTGCACGGCTCGATACACATCCAGCCCCCACATTTGTCCCAATGCCTCACCGCGCTCAATGTAGCCAAAGCCGGTGGCCGGGAATGTGGCTTCGATGCCGAGCGTGACAATGTAGCCGTGGCCGGCCACGTCCTGTGCGGCCTGCAAGGTTTGCAAAAACAAATCCCCTTTGCCAATGTGGTGATCGGACGACAACACGGCCACCGTCGCATCCGGGTCCTGTGCGTGAATGTGCGCCAGACCCAGGGCCGCGGCCGGGCCGCTGTCTTTGGCACTGGGCTCAATCACATAGTTGCTGGCCGGAATGGCCGGAACCTGCTCCTGAAAGATCTGCGCCATTTGCGCATTGGTCACCACATGCACCCGTTCCAGCGGAATCAGCGGCTGCAATCGGTAGGCCGTGACCTGAAACAGGGTGCGCTCTTCAATGAGCGAAAGTGATTGTTTGGGCTTGTCTTTGCGGCTCAGAGGCCATAAACGTGTGCCGCTGCCGCCCGCCATGATTAAAGCGTGAAACATTGAATTCCTCCATCGTGCCAGAATGTGTGTGTTGGGGTTTTGAGCTTGTTGAGTGGTGCTGCGAGGCTGGAGAAGAGCAGGAGATGTCAGACGTCAGATATCAGAAAAAGAATTCAGTCAGTTCAATCTGACGTCTGATATCTGACATCTTCCATCTGTCCTCACCTCAGACCACGGCAATGTAACTGGTGCCCGTAGATTGACGCACAAGACCCTTCAACTCCATCATCGCCAGTGTCGCTGTGACCACATCTGCCGGCAATTGTAATGCGCGTATTAATTCATCTGTGGCAGTCGGCTCTCGCGAAAGTTGCTGCATGAGCTGGCGCTCGGTGTCGTTGTCGGGCACGGCCTGGCTCAGCTCCAGCCGCTCGGCCACCATGCTGAGGTTGAGCTCTTCGAGGATGCTGTTCACATCCAGCACCATCTTGGCGCCGGTCTGGATCAGCTTGTTGGGGCCGCGGCTGGCACGGTTGAAAATATTGCCCGGCACCGCGAACACCTCGCGGTTTTGCTCGGCCGCAAACTCGGTGGTGATGAGTGCGCCGCTGCGTTCATCAGCTTCTATCACGACCACGCCCAGGCTCAAGCCCGAAATAATGCGATTGCGCGGTGGGAAGTTCATCGCATCTGGAGGGGTGCCGATGGGATAGTCGCTGACCACGGCACCCTGCTCTGCAATTTGTTGGGCCAGCCGGCGGTGCTCCGGCGGATACACCACATCCACCCCACATCCCAACACGGCAACGGTGCGGCCACCCGCCTTCAGGCTGGCCGCGTGCACAAAAGCATCAATGCCGCGAGCCATGCCGCTGATCACGGTGATGTTGTTTCGCGCCAACTCCGTCGCCAGCGTCTCCGCCACCTCGCGGCCATACACCGTGCACTTGCGGGTGCCAACCAGGGCCACCGCCCAGTTATCGGCGGGCGTCAACGCACCTTTGATAAAGAGCACGGGTGGAGGGTCGGCAATCTCGCGTAATAGCCGTGGGTAATCGGCATCCTCCCAGCATAAGGCACTGATGCCGGCCTTGTGCGCCCGCGCCAACTCCTGCTCAGGCGAAATGGTTTTGCGCGCATTCCATAATGCGTCGACAGATTTGCTGTCCAAACCACTGCCCGACAACTCAAATAGATTGGCGTTCCAGGCATCTTCGAGCGAGGCGAAATGGTTGGTTAATAGCCGAATACGTGCCGGGCCGATGCCCTTGACGCGGGCAAATGCGAGGTAATACGGAAGCTGAGGCGACGAAGCTTGGGTCACGAGCGGCCATGCTAGATTTCGCGGTGCGTCAGAACATCGGCATAAAGTTTGGCCGCAGCAATCAACTGGCTTTTAACTTGCTTTGAATCTCACGATGCATCTGATGCCTGGATCACTGTAGGGGCAATGCCTTCAAGGGACGGGTTCATCTCCAACGCCCGCGCTGTCAGGTCCAACAGGAGTCAGTAACTGATGTTACGCACCTGAGGCAAAAGCATCCTAAGCGGAGCGGCCTTATTGCCTCATGGGATATTGCTAATAAGCTGGCCGTGCAGTCGAAGGAACGCTCTATGGTGAGTTACGCTGACCTAACTTCACCATAGAGCGCTCCTTCGACTGCACGCGCATTTTCGAACTCAGCTACTTCGTTGGTACCAAGCGCGCTCCGCTCAGGATGCTTTGTGTTGGGGTTGGTATTTGCCTGCGTAACATCAGTCAGTAAAGATCGTTCTGACTACTGACTACTGTCTACTCATTACTCCCCTCCCTCTACACCGTCTTCAAATATTCACGAATCATCAAGGCCACGCTGGCACCTTCACCGGCGGCGCTGGCGGCTTGTTTGGTGCTGCCCCGACGCACATCGCCGGCGGCAAATACGCCGGGAACCGTGGTTTGCATATGCTCGTCCGTGCTGACAAAGCCATACTCATCGCGCTCAATTTCGGGCGGCAGCCACTTGCTGTTGGGCGACTGGCCAATGAACACAAACAGGCCGTCCGGGGCCAATGTGTCAGTCAGGTTGGTGGCGCTGTTGTGGATCTTCAGCTCACGCAGCCCGCTATCGCCCGTAATCGCTTCCACAGAGGTGTTGTAACGCACATCAATCCTGGCGTTTTCGGTGACCTTATCAATCACGATCTGGCTGGCCTTCATCTCCGGCGCGCGCACCAGTAGCGTCACCTGGTCGGCAAACCGGGTGAGAAAAATGCTCTCCTCGCCGGCGCTGTTGCCGCCACCCACCACGGCCACTTTCCTGCCCCGGTAGAACGGCCCATCGCAGGTGGCGCAAAAATGCACGCCGCTGCCGATGAAGTCCTCCTCACCCGGCACCTGCAACCGTTTGTAGGTCGAGCCCGTGGCGATGAGCACGGCCGATGCGCCATACTCCGCCGCATTCGTGCCGCCCGTCGCCACATAGCGCAGATTGCCGTCGGCGCGCAAGCCCGTCACTTTTTGGGCCTGCACCAGCTCCACCCCAAACCGGCGCGCCTGCAAGGTGAGTCGCTCGGCAAACTCCGCACCACTCACGCCTTCGGGGAAGCCGGGGACGTTATCCAACTGCTCAGTGATGCCGGCCTGGCCGCCAAAGCTGCTGCGCTCGATCACCAGCACATCCAGCCCCTCGCGCGCGGCATACAACGCCGCAGTCAGGCCGGCCGGGCCGCTGCCCACCACGATGAGGTCATAGAACTGGAGCTTGGGCTTGGTTTGCAACCCCAGTTTATCGGCCAGCTCGGCATTGCTGGGTTCAACCAGCGTCGAGCCATCCTCAAACACAATCGTCGGCACACTCCGCCGGCCATCGTTCAATTTTTCGATCAGCGCTATTGCCGCGGTGTCATGCTCAATATCGACCCAATCAAACGCGATGCGATTCTCGGCCATGAAGCGCTTGCTGCGCTTGCAATCCGAACACCAGGTTGTGCCATAGACAGTAATTGCCATGATTTTTTAGTTTGCGAACGGCCCCGATTATGCGCTGAATTTGTTAGATCGATATTCATCCCCAATTACACCGCTCGTAGACAAATAGATTAACCCTACGGCCGCTGATTAATGCTAAGCTTTGTCCTGCTGCGGACGCTGGCTTACCGCACCAAGGCTTCCATGCACACGGCACCCCCATCCATCGCCCTCACTGTTTTCATGCCCGCCTTCAACGAATCGGCTAATTTGCCGCACACCGTGCCAGCCCTCATCGCCGCCTTGCACAACCAGGTGCGTTACGCGCCCACATTCGAGTTGATCATCGTCAATGACGGCAGCAGCGATGACACCGGCCAGATTGCCGACCAGTTGGCCGCACATGACCCTCATATTCGTGTCATTCATCAACCTGTGAATCGCGGCATTGGCCTGGGTTTTGTGGCCGCCATGACCGCGGCGCTTGGCGAGTGGTTCATCCTCATCCCTGCCGATCTGGCCATGCAACTGGAGGAGCTGCCCAAATATTTTGAGGCCGTGCGCGACGACGAGGCCGATATCGTCGTGGGCCATCGCTCGGATCGGGCTGATTACTCGCCGCTGCGCAGGCTCATCTCCGTCATCAACATCGGCCTGATCCGCCTGCTGTTCAAGATGGAGCAGCAACAGTTCAACTACATCAGCCTGTATCGAACCCAATGCCTGCGCCAGATGACCTTGCGCTACACCGACAGCGCTCTGTTTTACGCCGAGATTCTGGTGTATGCCAGGGCGCAGGGCTACAAGCTGGTGAATGTGTGGATCAACTATGTGCCGCGCGAGCACGGCCTGCAAACCGGCTCCAACTGGCGGCTGGTGGTCAAGACGGTGCGCGATATCATGGCCTTCTGGTTGAGGTGGACATTTAAAGGCGCCGGGTGAGGATCATGAAAGCCCAGCCCTGCGCCGACATCCATCTACCACCAACATGTCAACACCCGAAGCCATCGAACCCACCGACCCGCAGACCGAGGTCAATCCAACGACATCGGCCGAGGTCATCACAGCTCTCAAAAACACAATTGCCCAGCACGAAACCCAACTTGCAGCACTGAGCTCGCAGGTTGAGGAATTGAAAACATCGCTGGCCGCGGCAAAAAATGAAGCGGCACTTGCAACATGGGCCGCGCCCATCGCGCCGCTTGGCCCAGCACAGCCACAACCACACACAAACGTGTGGCAAGCACGGCTGGCCCGGATCGGCAGCCTGCAATGGGTGTTGGCCGGCATCGCCATCCTCGTGTATGCCATCACCCGGCTCGGCCAGATCACGCTCTTTCCACTCTACTTTTTTGCCGACGAGGCCATCGAGGTGGTTCTGGCCCGCGAGCTGATCGCTCGCGGCTTTCGCGATGAGAAAGGCAATCTGCTGCCCGTCTTCTTCAACGCCTATGGGTTTCAGGTGCCACTGGTGACGGTTTACTTTCACAGCCTGACTTCATCACTGTTCGGCATCTCGCCCGAGGTCACCCGCATCACCTCGGCTCTGGTCACGCTCACCGGCGTCATCGCCATCGGCCTGGTGGCCAGGCTCATTTTCAAGTTGCGCTACTGGTGGGCGGCCATGCTGTTTCTGGCCATCACACCGGTGTGGTTTCTGCACTCGCGCACGGCTTTCGAAACGGCCAGCATGGTGTCGTTCTACGCCTGGTTTCTGCTGTTCTACTTCCTCTATCGCTACCGCTCGGCCAAATTCATCTTCCCAGCCCTGCTGTTCGCCGCGCTCACGTTCTACTCGTATGGCAATGGCCAGATCGTGATCGGCGTCAGCGGCATCCTGTTATTCCTGGCCGATTTGCCCTATCACCTCAGACAATGGCGCACCAACCTGTTGGCCGTCGGCTTCATCGGCCTGCTCGCTCTGCCCTATCTCACTTGGCGCGATCAATATCCCGATGTCATCGCCAACCAGCTCCGCCGCATCGACAGCTACTGGCTGCAACCGATTCCTTTCACCGACAAGCTCAGTCTGTTCCTGCAAAAATACTGGCAGGACGGCATCAGCCCCGACTATTGGTTCAACTCGAATGTCAACGAAAATGTGCGGCACCTGCTCAAGGGCTACGGCCACCTTCCCCTGTTCGCACTGCCGCTGTTTGTGCTGGGATTAGGCTGGAGCGTGTGGCGGATCATCCGGCAACCGCTCTCGGCACCGCATCGCATCGTGCTCATCGCCGCCCTGGCCGCCCCCGTCGGCGTGGCGCTGTCCGGCCCCGGCGTCACCCGCAGCCTGATGTTCGTGTTGCCCGCCGTGCTGTTCATGACCCTGGGCACAGAACTAGCCCTAAACTGGCTGGAGAAGCTGTTCACCCGCACGCCATCCACCTCGATACCCCTGACACCTCCGACACTTTCGACACCTCCGACACCCCCAGCCCCCCACACACCTGCCTCTCCCTCGCCCTGGTTCACCCCCACCGCCAGCGTGTTGCTGTGCACGGCGCTGGCCCTCGGCTCGCTCGGCATGTGGCGCGATGCCGTGACCAATGGCCAGTTGTGGTACCGCGACTACGGCCTCTACGGCGTGCAATGGGGGGCTCAGCCCATCTTTACCGAGCTGAACAAACGGCTCAAAGCCATACCGACCGATGTGTTTCTGCTGACGCCCAACTGGGCCAACGGCAGCGATGTCTTCCTGCGCTTCTTCATGCCCGGCGAGACTCGTGTGCGCATCGAAACGATTGATCCCTTTGTGAACTACCGGCAAAGCTCGCTCAACCTCAACATGGTGTTTGTCGTGACGCCGGCCGAGCGCAACCTGGCCGCCAACAGCGGCAAATTCAAGCCGTTTACCACCGAAGGCACCATTCTCTACCCCGACGGCACCGATGGTTTCTATTTCGTTCGGCTCCAATATGTGGACAATATCGATGCAGTGTTTTCAGCAGATCTCATAGCCCGCCGCCAACCCATCACCGAAACCGTCATCGTCGGCGGTGAAACCATCACGGTGGCCCATTCCAAATTAGATGCCGGCCAGCCCCGTGATCTTTTCGATGGCAACGCGTTTAGTCTATTGCGCGGCATGGAAGCCAATCCTTTGCTGTTGGATTTTAGTTTTCCTGCGCCGCGTACACTCACCGGCATCAAACTTACCTTTGCCAGCATGGACATGACCCTGACCGCCCAACTATTTGCACCCGGCAGCAACACGCCCATCGAATACAAACGCACCGACACCAACCTACCCGCCGATCCCACCATCGACTGGACCTTTGAGAATCCACCCCCGCAAGTCCAGCGCATTCGCATTCTGGTGCAAGATCTCAATCGGCTCGAACCCACCAACATCCATGTCCGCGAAGTGCAATTTGTAGGGAGCTAGGAGCGAAGCGCCGAGAGCGATGAGAGCGATGAGTTGAGAGCCAAAATCCTCCGGCTTCGCTCATGGCTCCCCGCTCATCGCTCTTCGCCCGAATCTGACTATGTGGAAGCTGATCTATCGCGCAATCCATATCCTGTTCGGCATCGCCCTTGTGCTGGGTGTGGCCGTGGTGCTGTCGGTGATCGCCGGCGGCCCACTCCTGTTGTGGCTGGTCATCGTCGTGGTCGGCGGCATTGGCCTCTATCTCGCCTGGCCTCGGCTGCAACAGGTGTGGCCAGCCCGGCCATCGGACGCGCCCAGGCTGGCCGTCAGCTCAGCCACCCTGTTGCCCGCGCTCGCCACGACTCAAACCGACACCCGCAGCGATATCACCGCCACCTTGCCCCGGCCCTCAACCCGCACCGCCGTGAGTGCCACTACTAGCGCCGTCTGGCCCAGCGAGTGGAGCGGCACATTGCAGGCCAGTGAACAAAGTGAACATGGAGTTGTCAAAAATAATCGGGCGTTGTTTTGGGCGTTTACACGAGAACAGGCGCTGTATTTTCTGGCGCTGGGTCTCACCGCACTGGTCGCCATCGGCCTGCGGGTCTACCAGCTCAATACGCTGCAAACCGAGCTCTATGGCGACATCAACCTCATCCACGACTACGTCAACTGGATTCTCAACGGCGACTTCCCCCTGCGATTTTTGCTCAGCACAGGCCCGCTGTATCACTATCTGCTGATGCCGTTTGTAGGGCTGTTCGGTGCCAACTACGACACCTACAAAGGGTTCTCGGTACTGATCAGCCTGGCCGGCATCGCCGCCACGTATCTCGCCAGCCGGCGTCTGCTATTCGCCCTGCAACCCGCGCCGCCCACCGAGGTCACGCAGCGCCAAAGTGATTGGTTTGCCGTGCTGACAGCGTTCATCATGAGCGTGTCGTCGTGGTACCTGGTCTTCAGCCGGCTGGGCAACTCGCAAATTTTGGTGCCGCTGCTGGTGGTGCTGGCGCTGTGGTTGCTCCTGCGTTTTGTCCAGGACAACGACCTCAACAGTTTGATCTGGTGTGCGGCCAGCTCGGCCCTGGGCCTGTACGTCTACCCGCAATCGTTCGTGCTACCCGTAGCCATCGCCTTGCTGCTGATCCTGTTCAAGATCGCACCCAGGTCCGAGATTCAGGGGCTGGCACCCCGGCGCGTGCACACGCCCATCACCTGGGGAAACGTGCTGCTGTTCTGTGGCGTGGTGACCTTGTGCGCCGTGCCATTTCCGTTCATCGTCGCCAACAGCACCGCCGCCATCAACACCTACATCGCCCCCAAACTCGGCGCGCAACATCCTCTGGGCATTCTCGTCACCAACATCATCAACACCGTGCTGGCCTTTCACATCACCGGCGACGAAACCTTTCGCAGCAATCCACCCTACCTGCCCCACCTCGATCTGGTCAGCGGCATCTTCATGATCGTGGGCTTCATCTACTGGTTTCGGCGCAACCGGCTGGCCTGGCTGGCCCTGCTGATTCTGTTCATCATTTTGCAACTACCGTCGGTGCTGGTGCTGATCGAGCCGGTGGAAACACCTTCGGCCTCGCGCACACTCGGAGCCGCGCCCATCGCCTATGTGTGGGCGGCCAGCGGCATCTGGTGGCTCATCACCTGGCTGCGCCAACCGCCAACCGCCAACCGCCAGCGGCTGGCTGCTGGCGGTTGGCTGCTCGCTGCTGGCGTCACCCTTGTCGCCATCCTCGGCCTCAACCTCTATCGCTACTTCGACAGCTACATCAAGGGCCTGCCCTACAACAACGTCCCCATCGCCCGGCTTGTCACCGACTATGTGAATCTGCTGCCGCCGACCACGCAGGTATACATGGCCGGCTGCTGCTGGGAGCGCGGCATGCCCGAGCCCAAAGGCATCGCCTACGAGATGCGGCACCCGGCCAACTGGCACTTTATTGCCCGGCCAGAAACGCTGACCTGCGACAAGATCAAGCAATACCCGGCCGGCTCGGTGCTCATCTGGAGTTACAAACAGCCGGTGCCATCCAAGTCGTTACTGGTCTGTCAGAACCTGATGAAGCCCCAGGCCTACACCGGCAAAAATGGGTTCCCAGCCTTCCATGCCGCCACACTGTGGAGTGGGCCTGTCACGGCGGCCAGCCCACCCGCACCCACCGCATCGGATGTGATCGATACGGATGCGGAATCGGCTGCCGTGGTGACGGAAGCGGCCACCGCCAATGCCAATCTGGCCGCGTCGACGTCCTCCACGCTAAGCTCAGTCCAGGTGCAACTCAATGGCCAGCCTGTCCAAGTCCTGCACTCCGCATTCGACATGGGCGGGCCGGCCGAGATTTTCGACCAGAATGTGCAGACGCTGGCCCGTGGCGAGGCCGATAACCCGTTCATCTTGCAACTGGAATTCGCCGAGCCGCGCGACCTCAGCGGCATCGCCATCACCGTGGGCACCCTGACCGATGTCGAATTCAGCGCCACCTTTACCAAAGACGATGGCAGCATCGAAACCGTGAATCTCAAATCGTCCACCCTGCCGCCCGATCCACGGGTAGAGCTGGTGTTGCCCGACGGCACCCAACCCGTGCGGGCCGTGAAGGTGGACATTCTCGACCGCCGCCAGCCGCCCGAAGAAGGCTTTCACACCCACATCCGCGACGTCGCGCTGATTCCGTAGCCCTGTCATTGCTCGTTCCCCGGAATGACGATTTCGTTTGTATAACCCGCCTTTGTCTCACTCAAAACAAGCTCCATGAAGATCACCCAGATTCGCACCCAGCCCTACCAATTCGAATTTACCCGGCCCATCGGCGATGCCAACAACCCATATGGCGGCAGCTCTGTCGGCGGACTGGCCGTGTTTGTGGACACCGATGACGGCCTCACCGGCATCACCTTCAGCAGCGCCGCGGTCGAGCCCTTCATGCGTGGTTTGGCCGATGCCTATCTCATTGGCCAGGACCCGCGCGGCGTGCGCGGCCTGTGGCAGAAAATGGTCGATGCCGTGTTCAAAGCCAATAATCGCGGCATCGTCAACGACGCCATCGGCGCGCTCGATATCGCCCTATGGGACCTGAAAGCCAAGGCCAACAACGAGCCGCTGTGGAAGACCCTCGGCGCGACCGTGCCCAAGGCCAAAGCCTATGCCAGCGGCATCGACCTCAACCTCACCGATGATGAGATTCGCCAGTTCTATACCCGCATGGCGGCCCAGGGCGTCTCGGCCGGCAAACTCAAAGTCGGGCTGGATATCGACAGCGATCTGCGCCGCATCGACATCATGTATGACGCGCTGGCCACTTCGGGCAAGAAGCCCCAGCTTATGATCGACAGCAACGAATATTGGTCGCCCAAACAGGCCATCCGGCACATCTCCTATTTCGAGAAGCATGTGGATCTGGTCTGGGTCGAGGAGCCGGCTCGCCGCTGGGACTATCGCGGCCTGCGCAAGGTGTCTGAAGGGGTCAAGGCCGCTGTGGCCACCGGCGAAAACCTCGACGACATCAGCGAGTTCACGCCCTTAATTGCCAATGAAGCCGTGGATATCGTCCAGTTCAACCACGGCTGCAGCGGCATCACCGGCGCGCTCATGGTGGCCGACTTGGCCTATGCCTTCGAGCTGCCGGTGGCGATGATGAACTGCGCGGCCAACTTCATGGCCCATGTGGCCGCGGCCATCCCCAACCACATGATGATGGAGGTCGTCGATGCCGGGCAGGATGCCGCCATGATTCACGATCACCGCATCGAGGATGGCTGGATCGTCCTGTCCGACAAGCCCGGCCTCGGCATCGAGTTCGACATGGCCAAACTGGATGAGCTCGCCCGCTACAAGCCGGCTGATGGCGTACGCCCCATTGGCTGGGGCCGCCGTCGAGGTGCGGGTTTGTACGAAGTCGGCCCAGAGGAGGCTGAAAACCTCTCGTAGCAACAGACTCCGTTGTTAAGACGTCTCGGCCACATCCGAGTGGTGGTGTCTCCGATCGCGCACCACAATCTCCAATTGGGCACGCACGCATGCGAGACCGATCGAGACGATCTGTTGGGAAAAAGAAACCGGCTGACCTTGTGAGTCAGCCGGCTCCCCTCTTCCCCGTTCTGCAACCTCAACCCCCGAAGAGGCTCCAGAACAGGCTTGTAATAAGCTAAACGAACGAAAAAAACTTTTTGGATTTATCACCAATGTGTAACTACTCAGCCGCCGATTTTTAGACAGAATTTACAGAATGAAACAGAATGAAGACCTCTGCATTCTGTTAAATTTTGTTCATTCTGTCCAAAATCCGATCTGCATACAGATTTTAATTGCTGATTCTTTCCAAAACGGCTGAGTAGTTCGTCAAGTAAAAGACTTTACGTATCCACGTCATTCCCGCGGAGGCGGGAATCCAG
Organism: Thermoflexales bacterium; assembly: GCA_038213625.1. GTDB lineage: Bacteria > Chloroflexota > Anaerolineae > J036 > Brachytrichaceae > JANMVQ01. The sequence goes on along the minus strand of JBBQST010000041.1, from coordinate 48 downwards.
GCTTAACCCCGACGCGACAGTCGATTTAGCACTGGATTCCCGCCTCCG
>JBBQST010000040.1:0-16670 GCA_038213625.1 Thermoflexales bacterium | reverse complement strand
GCCTCAGAGCCCCCCGACCCATAATGGGTTGTCGTTGCGTACGTGTTCGACTCCCTTTTTGGGGTGGGGGGTCCATTTACCAAGATCATGTTGTGCCTTTCGCTGATTTTTTTGGTGCCTTTGGGGCGGGTCTGAGACCCGCCGCTGGCGCACCCGCCCCTATGAAACCAACGCGGCACTCAAAATCCCTGTTAGCTCATCCATCGTCAATTTGATCGGGTTGGCTTGCATACTGCTGGCCACGGCTGCCTTTTCCACCACCGCGCTCACATCGGCCTCGCGCATGCCGTAGTGGGCGAAGGGGGCAATGTGCAAGGCCGTGCGCAGCTCAAACAGCCAGCGCGCGCCATCGGCCGCCCGCGCATCAGGGTTGCTCGTCAGCCAACGCGCCACCTCGTCATAGCGACCTAAAACGGCACTGGCGGGCGCACGCGTTTGCAGCGCCTGCACATTGGCCTCCCACACCAGCGGCAATAGTTGAGCGCACACCGCGCCATGCGGTGCCGGGAACATGCCACCGATTGGGGCGGCAAACCCATGCACCGCACCCAATCCGGCATTGGCCAGCGCCATGCCGCCGAACAGGCTGGCCAGGGCCATATCCTCGCGAGCACTGGTATCCCGGCCGTTCTCGTAGGCGCGCAACAAGGCGCGCGCCACTCGTGCAATCCCATCACGGCACAACGCATCGGTCATGGGGTTGGCCCGTGCGCTCATATACGGCTCGATGAGTTGGGCCAGCGCATCCATGCCGGTGGCAGCCGTGACTGCCGGAGGCAACGCATAGGTCAGGGCAGGATCGACCACGGCCACCCGTGGCAACATCATCGGGCTGCGCAAACTCACCTTCACCCGATGTTCTGGCGAGGACAACACGGCATTGCGGGTGGCCTCGGCACCGCTGCCGGCCGTGGTGGGAATGGCCACAAACGGCAACGGCGTGTGTTTGAGCGGCTGGCCGCGGCCAATGACTTCGAGGTAATCGAGAATCTCACCGGGGTTGGTGGCCAGCGCCGCAATCGCCTTGCCGGTGTCGATGACGCTGCCGCCGCCGATGCTGATGACAAGGTCGCAGCCGGCTTGCTGCACCACCGCCACCCCTTGCTGCACCTGCGCCACCGTCGGCTCATCCGCCGCGACCCATGTTTCCCAGGTCACTCCGCCGGCTTTCAACACCTCCAACAAGACTTGTGCACGCTCCGGCCGCGACCCGGTGATCACCAGGGCGTGCCGGCCGAGCTCGGCGGCCAGCACACCGACCTGTTGAACCTTGCCGGTTCCAAACACAATGCGCTGGGCCGTGGCAAAGTCGAATGCGCCTCTGGCAAGCCCGCTCGCATTCGCGCTCATGGCAGGAAGCCCTGCATGAACACATCGCTGAATTTGATGGCACTGCGCGGCACCGCCATCATGTCAGCCACCGTGTCGCGCCATTTCAGGTAATGCGGCGTCTCCCGATGCTTGCCCTGGTCTTCGGGGGTGCGGTAAATCTCGATCAGGATGAAGCGGGCAGGGTCATCGAGCTGTTGAATGACATCGAAGCGCATCACGCCGGCTTCCTGCACGCTGCTCTGCGCGTTTTCGAGTGTGGCTGCTTTAAAGGCATCGATCTGGTCGGCCTTCACTTGAACGTGAACATGAATAATGTGCATGAGATTTTGGAGGGGATATTGGACAGAATGACAGAATAGGACTTACGCGGCAACGAAATTCAGACCCTTCGGGTGGCGCATTTACGCACAAATTAGCCCAGATTCGAAGTGCGCCACCCGAAGGGTCTTGCGCTCACGTTAGCCATTCGCGTAAGTCCTAAGAATTAACCAAGCAAGATTAGATGACGAAAGCCAACCTCACAAGCCTTTATACCCAACTTGTCTATTCTGTCTAATACTTTCAGTTTGAATCAGCCCCTGCAAAAGACTTGCCCACGGCCCCACCGGGATGCGTCTGCCCAAACTGCTGCACAGTGTAACCGCGCATCTCAAACAATACCTGGCACAGGGCATCGCCCATCACCGACATGCAGAGCGAGCCGGCGGTGCTCATGGTGCCAGCGAGATCGGCAGCCGGGTCAGACACGACTTTGAGGACGTGATCACTCAGCCTGCCCACCGTCGAGGCCGGCGCTTCGGTCAGTGCAATCACGGTTGCGCCGCGTTGTTTGCTGATGTGGCCCAGCCGATTGACCTCGTCGGTCTCGCCCCCGCGCGAGATCAGCACCACCACATCGTTGGCGGTGACGGCACCCGATGTGCCATGTTGCGCGTCGCCGGGGTGGATGAACAGCGCAGGCGTGCCCACACACGAGAGCATGTGCGCAAATCGCAGGGCCGTGGCGTGCGAATTACCCGAGCCGGCCACCAACACATGCCCACGACAATTCAACATCACACCGGCTATAGCTAAAAAGTTTTCGTCCAATTGCTCGGCAATCGCGCCGACCGCGACACTCTCACGCCGGATCGTTGCGCGCGCCAGTTCAAGCCAGTTGGGTTCAGACATCGTTTATAGGCTACTGCGATTCGGGGAGGCAGATCGTGCACGTTAAACGTGCACGTGCACGATCTGCCTCCCCGGCTTTAATTTCACTCGGCAAAGAAGCGATCCCACGGAATGTGCGCCGGCGCGTTGTGACACACGATGTTGATCATGGTGCGAAACAGCGGGATGCGTTTGGCATCGAGCCGGCCCTTGCGCACCATCGCCTCGACCGTGGGGCCGACGGCCAGCGCCAGCATCGCGCCTTCGACACTGGCTCCGGGCATGTATTTGGCCATTGCCTCGGCATAGGGCATGCCCAACCCCAGCAACCTACCCATTCGGCTGTTGCGCCCACCCTGACAGGTGACATACAAATCGCCAGCGCCAGGAAGCGTGTAGACCGTCTTGAGGGTGCCACCCAGTTGTTCCACCAGATAAGCGCTCTCGGCCAACCCCTGCGCGAACAGGGCGGCGGCGAGGTTGTGCATATAGGTTCCCTGTGGCGCGGGAGCGGCAATCACCGGTATCTCCGGACTTTGCCGGCTCTCCTTCTCCAACAAGCCGATGACCAGTCCCACAGCCAGCGCATACAGGTTCTTCATCGCCACGCACACTTCGACGCCGATCAGGTCCGTGCTCGTCCACACATGGTAGTAGGACGTGCGCAACAAACCGGCCAGCCCGTGCAGCAACGTTGCGTCGTGACCGGCAATGTTGACGCAGGTGTGTCGGCGAGCCGCCAACTCGCCGGCAATACTGGGCCCGCCAATGGCATTGATGCTGAGCCGGGAGCGCATTTGCGCCGGGAAGCCGTTGCGAAGGGCGTCGGGCAGGATGCTCAGTTGAGGTTGGCGTTCGCCATCAACATGGCCACCGTGCAGGCCTTTGGTCACCATCAGCACCGGCACCTCCGGCGGTAGCACTGGCCCCAGCGTTTCAGCCGCCCAGTCCACGCCATGACTGTTGACGCCGAGGATGACCAGATCGGCATCGCGCAATTGCTCGCTCAGCGCGCCGATGGGGTACGGCGTGACCCGGTCGGCCAGTCGAATTTTGAGGCCGGGATGCACGCGGGTTTCATGCAACTCTTCGATGATGTCGGTGTCCAGGTGAGTGCCGACGAGGGAGACGGTGTGGCCGTTGTCGGCCAGCGGCATGGTGATGGCGCTGCCCATGACACCAGCGCCGAGAACGACAATCTTTGTCATAAGTATTGTTGCAACGTTGTCAGAATGCAACTAGCCGCTTATCTAGCTACTTAGGCAGTTGCTTTCTAAGTAATCTCTTATAGAATCTAAGCAATTAGTAGTGGTTTTGACAGTAACTACTGGTTGAGTTCGACACATTAATGGATTGGCCGATTTGGACATAGGAGGATTAGACAAAATGAACTTTGCCTTTTTATTCGCAGCTTTGGTCCTGATACTTGCCATGTTCTTACTGCCCCTGGTCTTTTCGTCATCCCATCGAGACTCGTCGCCCCCTCGTCGGCGCACCCGCATGCCCCGTAAATCGCTTCGGCAATCCAACCAGATTGCCGGTCCTCAAAATTAGCGCACGCCCCTGTCGCCCGGCACAATCGCCACTTTGCTGGCCTGGCCCTTGTAGACCAGCTCAAATCCCTGTGCCGCCTCATCCAGCGAAAATACATGGCTGATGAGTTGCTCCAGCGAATAGTCTGGGCGCTCCAGCAACCGCATCGCCCGCGGCAGTACCTCTGGCGTCGTGGAGTAGCTGGTGATCAGGTTGATTTCGCGTAGAAACACCTTCCACGCATCGTAGTGAAGCACTGTGCCCGGCTTGCCCCCAAATATCAGGATGGTGCCGCCATCGCGCACGGCCGCCAGCGCCATGTCAAACGTGGTCTGGTTCAACGCAGTCAGAATCACCACATCGACCCCCCGGCCCTGACTGTGCGCCTTGCACACCGCCGCCACATCGGCCTGACCGGCCACACAACCCGCCGCCGCGCCCCATTGTTGTGCCAGCGCCAGCCGCTCGGCCCGCACATCGCTCACAATCGTCGTCACAGTCTGGTCGCGCAACAGCGGCACAAACAGCATGCCGATGGCGCCGACCCCGACGATCAGGGCACTTTGGCCGGCCCGCAATGGCACCCGATCCAGCGCTCGCAGACAACACCCCAACGGCTCCATAAACACCGCCCGCAAATCCGAGACGGTGTCCGGCACCGGCACCACGTTAAATTGAACATGCACAGCGGGCAGGCGAATGTATTCGCTGAAGCCGCCGGGATCGATGTTGGTGGCCTTGAACATCGGGTCCATCGGCGCGCTGCCAAAGCGGCTGTAGTGCGAGCCATAATCCGGCACGTGGTGCGCAAACGCCACCCGCTGGCCGACCTGAAACCGCGACACCCCCTCGCCCACCTCGGCCACCGTGCCCACACATTCATGGCCCAGCTTTTGCGGCTTGGTGTAACCCGGGTTGTAAATCTTGAGTGTGTCCGTCGCGCACACGCCGCACGCATTCAGCCGCACCAGCAACTCACCTGGCCCAATCTTCGGCACATCGGCCTCCAGCACACTGTCCGAGCCGTCGGTCAAACACATCAAATATTTCATGGTCACACGTCTTCGCCAGGTGCATTTTGGCTCTCCCGAATTAAACGGGAATCGCAGTGTAGGGGCAAAGGGGAACCTAAAGGGCGAAATGATCTCGACAAGGTTCCCTTCGGCTTTGACGACGAAAAACCCCACCCCCAGCCCCTCCCCGCAGCGGGGTGGGGAGCACATCCCCCTCCCTGAAAGGGAGGGGTTAGGGGTGGGTTCTTCACCAGTGACAGTGTCAAGTCGCGACTTATTGTTAGGGTGCTTTCCCGCCAAAGTTGGGAGAGCCTACATTTCTCTTTTGCCTAACCCATCTTCGCCAGCGCGTGAAAGCTGGCTCTAAGTGCCGGATACGCAGCTTGAAACTGCGCATATGCGTCATCGTAGCCCCGTCGCACGGCCGCATCCTTCGTCGGCGCAATGCGTTCAGTCACACGCAGGGTGGCTTCACACGCCTCGGCCACCGTTTTCCATTGGCCCGTGCCCACGCCAGCCAGCAAGGCCACGCCGTATGCCCCACCCTCGCTGCTGTTGATCAGGGTGATCTCGGCGTCAAAAATATCGGCCAGCCACTGTCGCCAGATGGGGCTGCGTGCGCCACCGCCGGCCACCCGCACCTCATGCACGGCAATGCCCGATTGCCGCACCAGCTCCAGCGAATCCCGCAAGCCATACGTAATTGCCTCGACCACGGCCCGCGTCATGTGCGCCTGGGTATGCCGCACCGTCAGCCCCACAAACGCGCCGCGCGCCAATGGGTCGCGATACGGCGTGCGCTCGCCGGTGAGATAGGGCAGAAAAATGAGACCCTCTGCGCCGGGGGAAATGGCGTTGGCTTCTTCCAGCAGGATGTCGTATGGATCGCGACGGGAGACGGGAGACGGAGGACGGGAATCTTGGCCGTCCTCCGTCTCCCGTCTCCCGTCGTCTTGCAACAGCACTCGATTGCCATTCGCCACCACATCCCGAAACCAGCGCAGGCTGCCGCCGGCCGAGAGCATCACGCCCATATAGTGCCAGGTTTGCGGCACGGCATGGCAAAACACCTCCAACAGCGGCGACACACCCGGCGCACCTGGCTGCGGCATCTGGTTGGTGCTGGCGAACACCACCCCGCTGGTGCCGATGGTGACGCTGACAATGCCCTCCTGCACGATGCCCGCCCCCACGGCCGACGCCGCCTGATCGCCAGCGCCGCCGACGATGGGCGTGCCCTCGGCCAGTCCCGTTTCGCGCGCGGCGCTGGCCGAGACTTTGGCTGTGACCTCTGGGCCTTCGCCCAGGCGCGGCAAAACATCTTTGGGCAATTCGAGCGCGGCCAGCATTTCGACCGACCAGCGCCGGCTTTTGATGTCGAGCAGGCCAGTGCCAGCGGCATCACTCATCTCGCCGACAAACTCGCCACTCAGCTTATAGCGCAGGTAATCCTTGGGCAGCAGCACATGCGCCAGCCGGGCAAAATGGGCCGGCTCGTGGTTGCGCAGCCATAGGATTTTGGTCGCGGTGTAGCTGGCCGTTGGCAGGTTGTAGACCCACTCGCGCACCTGCGCCTCACCGCCGGCGCGCCGCACATATTCGTCGCATTCGGCCACCGTGCGGCCGTCGTTCCACAAGATGGCGCGCCGAATCACCTGGCCATCAGCATCGAGCGGGGTGAGGCCGTGCATTTGCCCGCTGAGGCCGATGCCGCGCACGTCGCTGCCGGTCAGGCCAGCTTGATTCAGCACCTGTTGGATCGCCTGGACGGTGCCACGCCACCAATCGGCCGGGTCCTGCTCGCTCCACAACGGCTGCGGTGTGTGCAGCGGATATTCGACAGTGGCGCTGGCTAATGCGGCGCCGGCCGCATCAATCAGCAACGCTTTAACAGCGGTCGTGCCCAGATCAATTCCAAGAAATGCCATAGCGCGTTTGAGAATAGGCGAGGGTTGGGTGATTGTCAAAGTGGCTGGTTGCTGGTGGCTAGTTGCTGGTGCAGAGCAGGCGTTATCAACAACTACCAGCAACCAACCACCAGCCACTAACAACCAACCACCCGCCACCAGCGACATGTGTAAGATGCGCGGCATGTTCAATATCGAGTTAGAGCCTGTGACGCTGACCGGCCGGCAGGTGCGTTTGGAGCCGTTGCGGCGGGAACACGCGGCGCAATTGTGGCCCCACGCCAATGAAGCCGACATCTGGCGATACATGCCCTACGGCCTCATCGATTCGCCGGCGCGGGTGGATTGGCTGGTGGGCGATTTGCTGGGCCGGCAAGCTAAAGGCACCGACCTGCCGTTTGCCCAAATTGATCTCGTCAGCAACCAGGCCATCGGCATGACTCGCTATATGACGATTGAGCCGGCCAACAAAGGCCTGGAAATCGGCGGCACCTGGCTTGGCCAAAGCTTTCGACGCACGGCCATCAACACCGAGGCCAAATATCTGCTGCTGCGCCATGCCTTCGAGCGGTTGGGCACGATTCGGGTGCAACTTCGCACCGACCTGCGCAACGCACGCTCGCAACGCGCCATCGAACGCATCGGGGCCGTGCGCGAAGGTGTGTTCCGGCACAACGTCATCATGCCCGACGGCTATCTACGATCATCTGTGTTCTACAGTGTGCTGGCGGATGAATGGTCCTCGGTCAAAATGCGGTTAGAGACGATGTTGTCGTAGAGATGTTCCACTGAAACGTTTCGCCTACGATTTGCGCTCGAATTGGCGGAAGCCCTCGCCATAGACCTCCTGCGCCTGCCCGATCACGACGAACGCATTCGGATCGGCCTGCGCCACAATCGCTTTGAGAATGGAGGTCTCGGCGCGGCTGATGACGACGAACAGGATCGGCCGCACCTGACCGGTGTAGCCACCGGTGCCGTTCCACCACGTCAGCCCACGGCCCATCTGGTTGAGCACGGCATCGGTCACCAGTTCAGGCTGGTTGGTGATGATGGTGGCCGTGCGGCTGACATGCACACCCTCGGCCACAGCCTCAGCCGTCAGGCCGCCCACATACAGCGCGATCAACGCATACAGCGCCTTCTCCCAGCCAAAGCTCAGGCCGGCCAGTACAATCACCAGCACGTCGGTGAGCAAATAGCTCTGGCTGAGCGGCACACTGCGCCAGCGCACCAGCAACAGCGCCAGTATGTCGGTGCCGCCCGAAGTGGCCCGCGCGCGGAAGACCAGCCCGCCGCCAATGCCGCCGATCACGGCTCCAAACAACGTGTTAAGCAGAATATCCCGGGTCACAGCCTGCCAGCCCAACTGCTCCAACAACGCTGTGAAGGCGGTGTAGAGCACCACGGTCAGAATGGTGCGCGCCAGGAAGTTGATGCCGCCGAGATGGCGCAAACCCAGCAGCAGCAAGGGCACATTGAGGATGAACGTCCACAAGCCGATGGACATTGAAACCGGCAGGGTGCGGCTAAAGATGAACGCGAGGCCGCTGACTCCACCGGGTGCCAGATCGGCTGGGGCTAGAAAAATGACGACGGAAATCGCCTGAATGATGGAGCCGGCGAGAATGAACGCGTAGTCTCGCGCGAGGTTAAACGTAGAGTCCTGGAGTTTGAAGCGGGGTCTGGGGGGTCTCACGCCGCAACTGTATCAGAGCTCTAGTTTTCGCTAAGTAAGGAAAGTTTGAAGGCGCGCAGCGGCCAAGGCAGGGTGAAAGCCAACGGGCAAGTGAAGGGTTTTGGAATTCTTTTTGCGAAGTTGGGCAGGGAGTGGGAAATCGGACAAAGCAACTTTGGATAATTCGCGACGGAGGCGCCCGGCGGTTGGTTTTGGGTGCTTGTCCCACCAGCCGGTCGGGATGGGATCGCTGGTAGCGGCAAGGTAGGTTAATGCAGCGCCAGCAACAAAGATGAGTTCGGGCAGACGAAAGCACATCTGGGGGTCATGAACAAACTGGCGATGCCCACCCAGCAATTGTTTGGCAACCAGAGGGGGTTGTTCAATGCCCCACCGCCCGCGAACGACCTGGCGGGCTTGATGGGCCGTGAAGTGGACGGTCATCAGAATCACGAGAGGATCTTTAAAGGCCGGATGATGGGCGACGACGGCGACCCAGGCGGTCTGTTGAACCAACTTGCGCTGTTCATCCGTCCAACCTTTCTGCGGCATGGGCATCACCCCGCGCCACAGGTGGGCCTTGACCGTGACGGTCTGGCCGTTATACAGTTCTTGCCAAGTTTGAGTTTCATCGGACGGGGTGGCGGCAAGCACTTTGTTTTTATACGTGCGCGCAAAGGGACGCACCACCTGACCCTGCGTGGGTTTGCGTCCACGCCCTGGGTAGACAGCAACCTCACTGCGCCGTAGCGTCATATTTTTAGGTCGTCGGATCACAAGCGCTTTGCACCCGTTCTCTAGCAGCTTTACCGGCGGAAACTTGCGGTCTGCGGTGACAACATCCTCGTCGCTGACTTCGGACACGGTGGCTTTAATCAACGCCTCCATTAACACCTCATCACTGTTTGCTGCCCGGCCTTCCCCGCGAACGATTTTGAGCGGGAGTGTCACCGCCTGTTCCTTCACTCTGCCCACCGCACCCACAATCCCAAACGTGATCGCGGGCAACGCCTTCCCGGCTTGTGAATCGTAATGCTTCCCGGCTCCACGCTGCAGTCGGGGTCTTAAGATGCCCAACGTGTCATACGCTTTTACACAGCGCCCTCCTATCTTCAGCGCTTCCCACTCTCCTTCTGACGCGACGTGTTCATTCAACCGTTTCAACATCTCATTCGCCTCCCATACCCCCTCCGCTGCTCCACGCCACGCTCGCATCGTCGCCTGCCGATCTAACCCACTCGCACTCACGGCCGGAATGATTGCGCCTCGACTTCCCAGCAATCGCCCGCTCATCACGGTCATCAACACATGCCAGATTGCCAGGTTCGTTCCGATGTTCACTTGCTTCACCAGGTTTGCGACTAGCTCACTCACGCGATACACTTCCTGCGGTATTGGGGTCTTGCTTTTGGTTTTCACACATCGAAGCTTGCCTCAATACCTCTTTTTTAGCGAAAACTAGAGTCTGATGGGTTTTGTCTAATTCAAGCAAGTGTTGGTATTGCCACGCCCGTTCTTCGGCCACGGCGGCATCAGCATCCATGACCTGGCTGGCGCGATGGATCGCTTGTAAGGCGTAATTGGCCGCCCCAATGGCATGGCTGGCAACATGGGCGGTGGCCACGGCCTGACCTGCGGCACGGGCCGCGGCTCTTGCTGGGTTGTCCTCGCTCGCATCAAGAGCCGCGGCATGAGCGGCAAGCGAGGCCTGAAGAATCACCGCCATTTTGAACACGCCGGTGTTGATCCAGGTTTGGAGTGTTTCAATCGCTTGCCGAGGGCGCGGGTCCTGCGGATGCATTTCTTCGAAATAGTGCAGGACCCTCTCGGCGCAATCCCTGGCCCAGACAGCCAACGTTTGATGATCCGTTTTGTCCATCTGCGCGACCGTTAACGGATCTTTGTGGGTGACTGAAAACTTGGGCTTTGCCATCGGTGTTTCTACAGGGATTGCTTCAAGATAACCCGGCAGCGACTACCAGGCGTAGGCTTCGGGCGCGGCACCACCTGGGCCGGGGAAGATTTCATCCAGCGTCTTCAATGACTCTGCGCTCAACTTAATTTCGAGTGCGCGCAAACTGCTCGTCAGTTGATCCAGCGTGCGCGGCCCGATGATGGGTGCGCTGACGACGGGATTGTTCAACAACCAGGCCAACGCCACATCGGCCGGATTTTCGCCCAACTCTTTGCAGAAGGCTTCATAGGCTTCGATCCTGGGTCTGAATTTGTCCAGCGCCTTCTGAACGCCTTCACCCGCCCGGCGGCCGTCCGATATCTTTTGCAGCACGCCGCCCAACAAACCCCCTGCAAGTGGGCTCCACGGGATGAGGCCGAGGCCCAGTGTTTGGCAGGCAGGGATGACCTCCAACTCCACCATGCGCGCATTCAGGTTGTAGAGGCTTTGCTCGCACACCAGGCCGAGAAAGTGACGCGCTGCGGCAATGCCGTTGGCATGGGCAATGTGCCAGCCGGCGAAGTTGCTGCTGCCCACGTAAACGACTTTGCCCTGCTGCACCAATTGATCCATGGCCTGCCAGATTTCTTCCCACGGCGTGTTGCGGTCGACATGGTGCATTTGATACAGGTCGATGTAATCGGTTTGCAGCCGGCGCAGGCTGTCCTCGCACGCGCGCTTGATGTGCGCGGCAGACAGGCGCGATGCGTTGGGCCACTCGGCCATCTTGCCAAAGACTTTGGTGGCAATGATGGTCTTCTCGCGGCGACCCCCGCCCTGCGCGAACCAGCGGCCCACAATCTGCTCGGTGACACCCTGGCCCATTTCCCGTCCATACACGTTGGCCGAGTCGAAGAAGTTGATGCCCAATTCATGGCTCTGATCCATGATGGCAAATGAATCCGGCTCGGTGGTATAGGGGCCAAAGTTCATGGTGCCCAAACACAGTGGGCTGACCAGTAATCCAGTTCTACCAAGTTTTCGATATTCCATATCGATGATTTTAGACTGTTGAGCGCGGTTGCCGGCCTGATCGCGCGTGGTGTAATGAATTTTCGTAGCCGCTGGGCCGGTGTCCATCAACCTGACTGCGCGCAAGTCAGCACAATCACACGGGCGGTCGAGGACGAAGCGATAGTGCCTTAAGCCCCTGCGCCGGGTGCATTCTGATTTAGAGGCATTTAAGCCATGTAGGGGTGGGTCTCAGACCCGCCCCATAGGCACTAAATTAAGCAGCGTTCGGCTCATCTTGAGCTGCGTGAATGGACCCCCGACCCCTAAAGGGGGGTCGGTGATGACGTCTTCGACTCCCCTTTAGGTGCCGGGGGTCTCTGAAACCAGACTCAATCCTGGCGATTTGGTGGATTTTCGCATTCGTGATCCTTATTTTCGTGCCTATGGGGCGGGTCTCAGACTCGCCCCTACGGAAATCCAGCACAAAACAAGGCTGGAAATGAAGATTGCCACTTTTTGAGAATGCACCCTCAACAAACATAGAAACATAGGCAAGCCTGCGAATGATGTACCATCGCTCCTACGTTGCAGAAACGACTGACATCGGCAAGCCTGCTGCTCATCCCCATTATTCCCACGCTGGTTTTCGTGCTGGCGCTGGTGTTCTATCCCAACCGCGATGGGCTCATTTTGTGGCCGCGAGATTTTGGGGTCCCGCTGCGCACGGTGCTGATCGTGGCCGGCGCAGTATTTCTCTATCTGCTGGTTGCACTGGCGCTGTGGCTGCGATTGCGCGAGAAGCAGCATCTCTCAGGGCGCGACAAATTTGCACTGGTGGCCGTCTTCGTCATCGGCGGCCTTGTGCTGCAAGTGGTCGCGACATTGCCCAGTGAACCGGATGTGTGGGCGGGCATTGTGCGGCGCACCTATGCCGCATTCATCGGCGGCTACTACACCGTCGGCGCACCCATCACCGATGTGGCCGATTTCATTGGCCGCTACGCCGAGCGAGCGCCGCTGTATCCGGTGCATCAGGCGCGTCACCCGCCCGGCCTGTCGTTGATCTTCTGGGCCGGCGCGCAACTTTTCAAACCCTTTCCTGCTGTGGCCGATGTCGTCGCCAATTGGATGCGGCCCGAGAGTTGCCTGAGCTGGCTGCCGGTGAATGTGCCCTCAAACATCATGGCGGCCGGCTTTTTTGGCCTCCTGGTTGAGGTGTTCACGGCCATGCTGACGGCGCTGCCACTGTATGCCGTGGTGAAGCGGCTGGCCGGCCAGAATGCGGCGGTGTTGTCGGTGCTGCTGTTGCCGTTGGTGCCCGGCTTTGGCATGTGGTTGTCGCAGTTTGATCGCGGCCTTGGGCTGGGTCTGATGACGATGATCTATCTGGTCGAACGTTGGGTCACCGATCGCAAACCTGTGTTTGCACTGCTGGCCGGCCTCACGCTTTCCATCTGCACGTTCATGAGCTTTGGCGCGGTGCCGATGGGTCTTGCAGCCGCGCTGTATGCGCTGGTGCGATTGGGTCAGCGCACGCCCCGAGCCGCGTGGAGGACATGGCTCAAGCCGAGTCTGGTGGCAGTATTGCTGGCTTTGTTGGGCTCAATCAGCGTCTGGCTGGTCGCCTATATCGCCTTCGGCCTGGACCCGGTTCAGCTCTATCGGGTGGTGTTCGACAGCCACCTCGGCATCGAGTTTCCCTTCTGGCCATTTGTGGTGTGGCATCCGTGGGATGTGTTGACGTTTGCTGGACTGGCAATCGTGGTTGTGGCTGAGGTTTGGGGCTGGCGCAAAGGTGCGCCGTTGAGCGCGGCGTTTTTTATCACGCTGACCGTGCTCGCGCTCATGCATGTGGCACGCGGCGAAACGGGGCGGGTGTGGATGTTTTTTGTGCCACTGGTCGTTGGTGCCGGCGCAATTGCACTCACGTCTCATGCGCATTCGCGCCGGCTCACTGCCACTGTCATGGCGCTGCTGGCGCTACAACTGGTGCCGCAAGCCGCGTTGATGCGAGTGATGACGGGCTATGGAATTCCTCCGGCCCAACTCCCTGTTGTCACCATTCCTGATGAGGCCGTCAAGATCGATGCGCGTTTCACCGGCACGGGCCAGATCGCGTTGCTGGCCTACCAGATCGACCCGTTAAAGCGGGGTGAGCGTGGCCAGATCACACTGTATTGGCAACGCATGTCGCCACAGGCCGAGCCCATTGAAACCGCCTTCAAAGTATTTGTGCATGTGGCCGAAGACGAACGCGATCAGGCCAGGGTCGCCTCGTTTGACGCCATGCCGATGGATTGGAAATACCCCACCACGTGCTGGCAGCCGAATCAGATTGTGCGGGATGTGCAGCCGTTGCCGGTGAATGCCGATGCGCAACCGGGTCAGTACCCCATCTTTGTAGGCTTATACGATCCAGCGACCGAAACGCGACCGCCCACCTTTGCCAGCCCGCCGGCGCAACAACTATATGGCTCGGTCCGGCTGCCAACACCGGCGCAAGTTCAGTAGCACTATTCGAGCCGGCCAGGGTGCTTTATGAAAATAGAGTTTCGCCTCTGGCCCATTGCCGAGCCACAACGCTATGATTTTGCAAAGACCTTTCTATAAGACTGCTTAGAGCATCTTGCGCGGCGTGTCGAAATTGCAGACATTCCCCGAATTTGCGACTAAAAATTAGACAGCTCAAGCTCATGTCATAGCACCCATTCCGGATTGCTCTTCCGGTCGCTTGACATTCACCCGGTCAGTCAATCTGTTGATCCATTCGTCCATAAATCCGTGGATGTCTTGTCGTGCCGTATTGCTTCGGCACATGTCTTGGTGTCTCAGCCAGTGCTGTCTGGTGCTCTTTAACGTCACTTATTTTTCACTGAATCACGTTCTGATACAGCTCAACTCACCCTATCACGCGCTATCACACCCCAACACATCTCGAGATCATGAAACCAAAAACGCAATTCATCTCCATTTCGCCCCATGTCACACCGACCTACGCTCCTTTTCGTTCTGCCCTTGTCTCAGTGCTTCGCAGCATGTTGGTGATGTGCCTGCTGGTTGCCACAAGTAGCCTGCTGGTTCTCACACACGCAGGTGCCGTACACGCCGCGCCTGCGGCAGCAATTTTGGCATGCGATCCCGGCACCGTCGTGCTCAATATCGACGATATCGGGTGCGGTAGCTTGCGCCAGACTGTAGCCGATGCGCCGGCTAACTCGACCGTCACGTTCTCACCCACACTGGCAGGTCAGACGATCTTACTCCCCTATTTGGCCATCCAAGTGACCAAGACCGTGACAATTGACGGAAGTGCCGCGCCGACCATTACGGTGAGCGGCGACGAGAACAGCAATATTTTTATCACCGACCCCGGCACGGTCGTCACCTTCACCCGCATCAACATGGTGGATGGCAAAACTTCGGGCGACGGTGGGGCCGTGAATGCAGGCGGTGATCTCGTCCTGATCGGCACCCGTATGACCAACAACGTCGCGAACCTCAACGGCGGTGCCGTTGCCATGAATGGTTCGCTGATCGTCTCAGGCTCGACCTTTATCAGCAACACCGCCGGAGTCAGGGGTGGGGCATTAAGCATTGCCGGCCTGCTAAGTGTGACGCGAAGTGTGTTTGTGGGTAACACGGCTGCTCAGGGCGGTGCGGTGTCCTATGTCGGCACCGATGGCCAGTTTGTGAACTCGCTGTTTGCCCGCAACACAGCCGGCACCAACGGCGACGCGATCTTTGTGGAGTCGGCCGGTGATGTGCAACTGATTCACAACACCATTGCCAGTCCCACTTTGACATCGGGTGCAGCCGTGTACGTGTCTCTGGGCAACGTGGTTTTGACAAATACACTGGTCACCAGCCACACCACCGCCGTTGAGAATATTAGTGGAACTGTGAGTGCGGCCTATGATTTGTTTTTTGGCAACACGATCACGCTCTCGACCACAGCGTCTGGCACGATCACCAGCAACAACCTGATTACAACCTGCAACGAGCCTTACTTTGTGAATCCCGATGGTGACAACTATCGCTTGCTCAATGGCTCAGCCGCGATCAACTCCGGCACCAGTGCCGGGGTCTCAGTCGATATTGATGGCAGCGTGCGGCCGATCAATGGGGCGTTTGATATGGGCTATCACGAAACCAACGCGCTCGATCGGGCATTGTGTAGCCTGACCGCCGCCAATAGCAGTTCCCATATTTCCGGCCTCCCAACTCAGTTCACGGCCACGTTGGCTGCCGGCTCGAACGTCGTCTACACGTGGAGCTTTGGCGATGGCAGCACCGGCTCTGGCGCAACGCCCACGCACACCTACACAAGTGTGGGTGGCTTCACTGCCATCGTGACGGCGACCAATAGCGTTCCGGGCAGCGGCGGCATCCTCAGCGCCACCACCTCTGTCACCATCGTGAACGCAGCCATCACCGGTCTTAACGCCGTCAGCAACAGCCCCTCTGATCTGGGAAGCGCGACACAATTCACGGCCAGCGTGACGGCCGGCACCAACGTCGTTTACACGTGGAGCTTTGGCGATGGCAGCACCGGCTCTGGCGCAACGCCGGCCCATACCTATGCCAGCATTGGCAGCTACACCGCCACAGTGACGGCCACCAACAGCCTCGGCAATGCGTCCACTTCGATCGGTGTCAAGGTGAACGATGTCGCCATCACCGGCTTGAGCGCGGCCAATGATGGCCCCACTGTGTTGGGCAATTCCACCGACTTGACCGCCACAATTGCCACTGGCACCAATGTCGTTTACGCATGGAGCTTTGGCGATGGCATCACTGGCACTGGCCCAACCCCCTCACATGCCTACGCCAGCACCGGCATCTACGCGGCCGTGGTCACGGCAACCAATGCCACCAATACGGTGACCGCCATGACCTCGGTCGTGGTCACCAACGCCGCTCCGATTGCCAATGCCGGCCCCGATCAGAGTGTGTTTGTGAGTACCACGGTTCAGCTCAACGGCAGCGGCAGCAGCGATCCTGATAATCATTTGCCTTTGCAATACCGATGGTTGCAGACCGGCGGCACGAGTGTGACGCTGACCAGTGACACGGCCGCGTTACCATTGTTTGATGCACCTTCAACGCCGGCCGTTCTGACCTTCACGCTCAAAGTTACTGATGCTTTGGGT